>CAZKZU010000019.1:0-29735 GCA_964557345.1 uncultured Methanosarcinales archaeon | reverse complement strand
GTTCTATAATAAGTCCATTCAACGGTTCCATCGACAATGTTCAAATATTTAATCGCGCATTAAACGCAACAGAAGTTTTAGCATTATATAATTCGCCATAGAATAATTAGTATAATAAAAATAACAATTTTAAATTTAACAATAAAAGAATGAGCTAAAAATGAAAAACCAAAAATCGCAAACAGCAACTGAATATTTAATCCTATTAGCAGTCGTTATAGTTGTTGCATTAGTTGTAGTAAATACACTAGGCGTATTTCCAGGAATTGGCAGTTCTTCGAATAAGAAAATTTCTGATCAAAAGTTAGCAAATGATATTGTTGGTGTTACAAGTTATTTTATTGGTGATAGTTATTCTATATTTAATTTGAAAAATAATAATTATGATACAATTACAGTTACGGAATTTAGAATAAATCAGCAAGCGAATTTAACTTGTAATTTATCGAATACGATTCCAGCTTTACCTGTTGTACTTAATATTGGTCAGAGCGTAACAATTAATTGTTCTGTTGTTAATACAACTTCTTATACTTTGTCTGATCGTAAGACTCCTCTTATAGGAATACTTTATATTGATAGTTTAGGCGCTAGTCGACTTGCTGGAAATGTGTTGACATATGATGCTGTGAGTTTAAGTGGTGGAAATGGAAGTTCAAATCAAAGTGGAGGCTCTAATTTAACAGGGTCTATTTCGACAAACGGATTAGTTGCATACTATCAATTTGAAGGAAATTATTCTGATATAAGTGGAAATGGAAATAATGGAAATTGTACTAATTGTCCTGTTATGAATTCAAGCAATGGTATTATAGGTAATGGTTCAGATTTTAATGCGAATACAAATAAAGTTATTACTGTTAATAATGCTAGAACGAATTTTAATATGACTAACCGAAATATTTCTATTTCAGTTTGGTTTTATAAAAAAGCAAATACTAATGGGGGAATTGTTTCAAAAGGAACTTCTGATGCCTCAGGGAATTGGGATTTTTTACTTAATTTTGATGCAAGTGGAAATTTATACTGGAATACGAATTCATTTACTAATCCGTCATTAAATCAATGGCATCATGTTGTTTTTATTAATAATGGTACAAATTCATATGGTTATTTAAATGGCGCTTTACTTGCAAGCAGTTTTGCTGGAAGTGTAATATCTAATAATATTGATACGCTTTTAATTGGAAATTATCACAACAATAATTTAGCAATGAAAGGTATGATTGATGAATTACTTATTTATAATCGTACTTTAAATGCTTCTGAAGTTGTCGATTTATATCATATTGGGTCTCAGTATTCAGAAAAAGTTTTATCTATGAACTTTAATTCTAATGGATTAAATTATTTAAATTTAAATTATTCTAATAGGTCAACTGGAGAGCAAGGAATTATTATTCAGGATAATAGTATTTACAATAATTCAGGAAATTCTTCTGGATTAGCAAAACAATATTGGTGGAATGGAAATACATACGGGGCTAGTGAAATAAATGGAAGTTTACAATTTGATGGGGTTGATGATTGGGTTAATACTTCTTTGAATATAAACGGTTCTTTAAATTTCACGCTTTCTACTTGGATTAAATTTTCTTCAGTTGCAACAACTAATTCTTATATTTGGCTTGCATCTAGTGCTGGTGCAAATGCAAATTATTTAAGATTTTATACCGATGGTAATTTATATTTTAGTACCGTTGATGTAACAGGTACAAATTATTATACTGCAGGATTTAATATTACAAATTTAAGTAATACTTGGATACATGCTGTTGGTGTAAGAACTGATGGAAATAAGACAAAATTATATGTTAATGGTGTATTAGTTAGTCAAAGTTCTGGAACTCAATCTGGACCAATTGGTCATTCTGGAACGATACGCTTAGGTAATTCTGCAAATTCATTTAATGGTTCTATCGACGACGTAATCGTCTGGGGAAGAGCATTAAATGCAACTGAGATTAGTACTGTTTATACAGAAGGACTTGCGGGAAGAACTGTTTACAATACCTCTGATTATTCAATAAATAATGCAAGTAGAATAATTCCTACGGGTAGTCGCGTCGCTTATTATAATTTTAATGCTAATGATAATGGAACTGATTCATGGGGAAATTATAATTTGACTTGTAATGGTGGACCTCCTTGTCCGGTTTATAATGCGACAGGAGGTGTATTTGGAAGTTCGGCTTATTATTATTCTGCAGATGCTCGTCAGTCATTTAAGATTCCTAATTCTACTTTATTAAATGGTTCTAGCGGAGTTACTTTGGCGGCTTGGGTGAAAACATCACAGTATTGGAGTGGTGGTGAGGGAATTATTTGGATGATTGATGGAACTTATTTTTGGGGATTAAGATTAGTAAGTCCTGGTTACTATAGTATGAGTTATGGGTTTTATAATGTAAATACTCCAATTCCAGATTATACTAAATGGCATTTTCTTGTTGGAACCATGAATCAAAGTGGAGCTAATAAAATTATTAAATTATATATGGATGGGCAATTGATAGGTAATGTTACAGAAAATACTGCTGCAATAAGGCAAGCTGGAAACATAACTATTGGCGAGAGTTTTCAATTTGGATATATTGATGAAGCTATGATATTTAATAGAACTCTTTTAGATTCAGAAATACAAAATCTGTATGATGGTCAAAAATTACATTATACTTTGAATGAGCTCAACGGAACTTCTGCGTTTGATACTAGTTCTGCAAATTCTGGAACTTTAACAAACTATCCAACAACAGCAGTAACTGCTCCTGTATGGAATGCAACTGGTGGAGTAAATGGAACTGGAGCTTATGTGTTTGATGGAACTAAAGTTATAAATGGAACAATAACTGCGATAACTGGGCCATTTACTTTTTCATTATGGGTGAAAAATAATGGTGGTAATTCTGATAATACTGCTATTTTTGATGTTGGAACTTATTCAACAACTGGTTTTGGTTTATGGATGAATGCAGTTAATTCTACTGCTTGGAGAATTAATGGACAATATAATAATTATAAAACAGCTATGAATATTTCAGATGGAACTTTGACACATATTACAGTAGTATATAATGGAACAAATATTTCAATGTTCAAAAATGGTCAATTAAAATCAACGGATGCATATTCTACAAATCCTTCCTCTGCAACAACTTTGAGTATTGGTAAAAGAAAAGACACTGGAACATATTTTAACGGTATTATCGACAACGTTCAAATATTTAATCGCGCATTAAACGCAACAGAAGTTTTAGCATTATATAATTCGCCATAGAATTAATTTATTATTAATAATAACTATATATTTTAATACAAGAACAAAAATGAAAAACAAAATTTCACAAACGGCAACAGAATATTTGATTCTATTAGCTGTAGTAATAGTTGTAGCTCTTGTTGTAGTTAATACTATGGGCGTATTTCCAGGAATTGGTAGCTCTTCAAACAAAAAGATTTCTGATCAAAAGCTAGCTAGTGATGTTGTTGGTGTTACTAGTTATTTTATTGGGGATAGTTATTCTATCTTTAATTTGAAAAATAATAATTATGATACAATTACAGTTACTGAATTTAGAATAAATCAACAAGCAAATTTAACTTGTAATTCTTCGAATACGATTCCTGCTTTACCTGCTGTGTTGAATATCGGTCAAAGTGTAACAATAAATTGTTCTGTTGTTAATACTTCTTCATATACTTTATCGGATAGAAAGACTCCTCTTATAGGAATATTGTATATTGATAGTTTAGGAGCTACTCGACTTGCAGGAAATGTTTTGACATATGATGCTGTGAGTTTAAGTAGTGGAAATCAAAGTGGAGGATCTACATCTAATTCAACTATATCTGGCCCTGTTAATGGATTAGTTGCTTATTATCCATTTGATGGAAATATATCAGATATGAGTGGAAATGGTTTTAATGGAAATTGTACTGGTGCAACTTGTCCGACTTTAAACGGATTAGGAGTCATTGGAAGTGATGCTTATTTTACTGCAGCTTCTTCTCAAAATATTAAAGTTCTTTCAAATAATAGTCTGAAGTGTTTAGGTAATTGTACTTTGTCTGTTTGGGTATATCCTACTCAAGTTGCTAACAATGCAATTTATTTAGCAGACGGAACTATTGGAGATACAGGGTGGGCATTTTGGATAACTAATCAAGCTAGAATAATTTATAGAGCTAGTGTTGGAAATTTGTATGGAAGTACAACCCTATCAACAAATAAATGGTATCACTTAACTTACGTTATAAAAAATAATACTCGACAGGAAATATATGTGAACGGTGTTTTAGACGGAAGTGCGAATAATGCTTGGTATGCAATTAATACGAATAAGAATACTACTATTGGGTTTGACCCGGTATATTCATATCCCTTTTCTGGAGCTATGGACGAAATCCGTTTTTACAATCGTTCTTTGAATTCATCTGAGATTTCAGACTTATATAATTTAGGTTCTGCAAATGCATCTCGAGTTTTAGCAATGGATTTTAATTCAAATGGTTTAAATTATCTTAATTTAAATTATTCTAATCGTTCTTTATATGAGCAAGGAATTAGTATTCAGGATAATAGTATTTACAATTATTCAGGAACGTCTTCGGGATTAACAAAACAATATTGGTGGAATGGAAATACTGCTGGGACTTCTGTGATAAATGGAAGTTTACAGTTTGATGGTGTTAATGATTATGTTAATTTAGGCGACATTAATAGTTTTGTAAGTGGAACTGATAATTTACCATTTAGCATATCTGCGTGGATAAAAATGGTTGGGAATTCAACTGCAATTGTTTCAAGAGGAAATTTGGCTTCTCCAAATAGGGAATATTATTTTTATGTAAGTTCTGGCAATTTGACTTTTAGACTAAAAGATATGACTGTTGGAGGAACTCCTGAAGCTATAGTTTTAGGTAATCAAACTTTAAATGCTGATATTTGGTATAATGTTATAGCTACTTATGATGGAAATGATACTAGCCCTAGTTCAGGTATGAATGTTTACATAAATGGAGTAAATTCTTCAACAGCGAGATTAACAGAATCTGGTTTTATAGCTATGCGAAATCAAGCAAGTAATATCTTTAGAGTAGGTTCATTGACTTGGGGTACTTTTGTATCGCCTGTTAGTTTTTATGCAAATGGTTCTATCGACGACGTAATAGTTTTTAGTAGAGCATTAAATGCAACCGAGATTTCTACAATTTATACGGAAGGATTAGCAGGAAGAACTGTTGGTATGGATTTATCTTCTAATGATAGCCGAACTATTCCTGCAACTAATAGAGTTGCATATTGGAGTTTTAATAATAATGATTTTGGAAATGCAACCGATAGTTGGGGGGGAAATAATGGAAGTTGTACTGGGGTAGGTGTTTGTCCTACTTGGAATACTTCTGGCGTATTTGGTAGTGCAAGCTATAGTTTTAATGGTGCAAATAATGTTATAACTGTAAATAGTAATGTTACAAATAATCTTAGTTCTATCACCGTAAGTACTTGGGTATATTTTAATTCATTTAAAGCGTTTGAAGCTATATTGGCAACTAGAAATTCTAACAATAATTATTTGACTGGATTTTCTTTAGATAGTGTTATGGGTAATGGGATTGATGCATATTTAGATTTGGGTACGGTTAATGTTAATATATGGACTGCAAGAACATTTAGTTTAGGACAGTGGCATCATTTGGTTATGACTTTTGGAAGTTTAGCATCAGGGGGAGATGGAAAAGTTAAATTGTATGTCGATGGTGTAAATATGGTAAATAGTTCAGTTCAGACAAGCAACTTCACTGTGCAAAATAGAGCCTTATATTTTGGAAAAGATACTTATGATTCTGCAAGAAATTTAAATGGTTCTTTAGATGAAGTAATGATTTTTAATCGTTCTTTGAATTCATCAGAAGTTATTGGACTTTATGATAATGGTAGAAAGAAATTGCATTTACAATTAGATAATTTATCAGGAACATCTGCAACAGATTCTTCTCTTTCCCAAGCAACAGGCACGCTAACAAATTATCCAACAACAGCAACAACAGCTCCAATATGGAATGCAACTGGTGGAAGAAATGGAACTGGAGCTTATGTGTTTGATGGAAGTCAAGTTATAGTTACGCAATTGACAAATTTAATAACAAATACTGGAATACCTGTAACAATAAGTGTTTGGTTTAATTTGAATAATTATAGTGATTCTGCTTATCAAACTTTAGTAGCTAAAAGGCATCCTACTGATAATGCAGGACAATTTATGTTACAAATAGCTTCAAATAATATAGCCATACAAAGTTATTCTGATGTTGCTCCAACGGGCACACAAACAATTGTCACAACAGAAAGTCCGCTTGCAGGATTAACTGGTTGGCACCAAGTAACATTTGTAAAACAATGGGGTACAACAAATTATACTGCAATTTATTTAGATGGGGTAAGTAAACTCTTTACAGGAGATGATACAAAAGGAGGAACTTCTTATACATCAAATCCTGTAACTATTGGTGCAGGTTATACTGGCTCAGTAACTCCTAATTATTTTAGATATGCAAACGGTTCCATCGACAATGTTCAAATATTTAATCGAGCTTTAAATTCAACAGAAATTTTAGCATTATATAATTCACCTTAAATTATTTTTATTTAATAATTAATGTTCAAATTAAAAAAACAAAAATGAAAAACAAAAAATCGCAAACAGCAACTGAATATTTAATCCTATTAGCAGTAGTAATAGTTGTTGCATTAGTTGTAGTAAATACACTGGGCGTATTTCCTGGAATTGGTAGTTCTTCGAATAAGAAAATTTCAGATCAAAAATTAGCAAGTGATGTTGTTGGTGTTACTAGTTATTTTATTGGGGATAGTTATTCTATCTTTAATTTGAAAAATAATAATTATGATACAATTACTGTTACTGAATTTAGAATAAATCAACAAGCGAATTTAACTTGTAATTCATCGAATACAATTCCTGCGCTTCCTGCTGTACTCAACATTGGTCAGAGTGTAACAATAAATTGTTCTGTTGTAAATACATCTTCGTATATTTTATCGGATAGAAAGACTCCTCTTATAGGAATATTGTATATTGATAGTTTAGGTGCTACTCGACTTGCTGGAAATGTGTTGACTTATGATGTTGTGAGTTTAAGTAGTGGAGGAAATGGAAGTTCTAATACTTCTGGTTCTGCGCCTACTTTTGGATTATTAGCATATTACCCTTTTGACGGAAATATGTCTGATATGAGTGGAAATGGATTTAATGGTAATTGCAATGGTGCTACTTGTCCGACGTTGAATAGTTCAGGGGTAATTGGAAGCGCCTATACTTTTGATGGGGCAAATGATTATATTAATATTTCTAGTTTGACTTCTTCTTCAGTTAATTATACTTTTTCTTTATGGGTTTATTCACCTATAGTGCCTGGGGGAATGGCAAGATATTTATTTGATAGTCAAAGTGGGAGATTTATTGTAGCTTTAGCAGATGGAAATATTGCACAAAACATTGGTTTTTATACTACGAGTACTGGTTCATGGAAATATTTGGAGACAACTCCTGCTCCAAAGAATTGGTACTATTTAACTTTTGTTTTTGATAATTCAACTTCAAAAGTGTATTATTATAGGAATGGAGTTTTTATTTCTAATTTCACTTATGTCGGAAATAGTTTAGGTGGTACAACAAAAATCGGGACAACTTATGATAATGGAGCTGCTTTTTTTAATGGAACTATGGATGAATTTAGAATTTATAATCGTACTTTGAATACTTCTGAAATTTCTGATTTGTATACATTAGGTATAACTAATGCTTCTAGAGTTTTAGCAATGGATTTTAATTCTAATGGCTTAAATTATTTGAATTTAAATTATTCTAATAGGTTAACTGGAGAGCAAGGAATTAATATTCAAGATAATAGTATTTACAATAATTCAGGAAATTCTTCTGGATTAAGCAAACAATATTGGTGGAACGGAAATACTGCTGGGACGTCTGTAATAAATGGAAGTTTACAATTTGATGGTGTGAATGATTATATAACTACTTCTACTAATATTAATGGCTCTAATGAAAATACTTGGTCGATTTGGATAAAACCTTTGAATACTACAACTACGCAGAATTATATATGGGTGGCTCCAACAGGTACTGCTTTTTCTAATTTTTTTTACATAGATGGGAGTACTGGAAATTTAGTATTTAGCACAGTTAATCAGAGTGGTGTTGACTATAGAATTATTTATTATCCTTTTTCAAGTTATATTGGAAGTAATCAATGGGTGCATGTTACAGGTGTTAGGAAGGCAGGTCAAAAAAATCAATTATACATAAATGGTGTTTGGGTTGCGAATTCTACAAATGGTGATGGTATTAGTTATGGTCCAATACTCCAATCTGCTGCAAATATGGTATTTGGTAACAGTGGTCCTTGTTTTAATGGTTCTATAGACGATGTAATTATTTGGAGTAGAGCATTGAATGCAACTGAGATTTCTACAATTTATACTGAGGGAGTTGCGGGACGAACAGTAAATAATACTTTAGTAGATAATAGAAATATTCCTGCTGATAGTAGGGTTGCATATTGGAGTTTTAATACAAATCAATCTGGTAATGCAACAGATAGTTGGGGAATAAATAATGGAACTTGTTCAGGAACAACTTGTCCAGTATGGAATAGTTCTGGAGCAACACAGTTTAATGGAGTAAATAATTATGGTGGAAGTTATAATTTTGATGGTAGCAAATATTTGGATTATTCTTCTCAAGTAATACCTATCGGTGCAAAAAGTATTTCTTTTTGGATAAAAACTTCATCGACTACTGATGGTATGCTTTTAGATAATTGTTTAAGGACTTCATATAATCATGGTACTACGATTGATGTAAATTTACTTCATTCTGGTAAAATTATATTTTGGAGCCTTAAGGGAACAGTAGGTGTTTATAGATTTAATTTAGAGAGTAATACTGCTATAAATAATAATATTTGGCATTATGTTACATTTGCTTGGGATGGAACTACTAATGCAAATGCTGTTAAAATATACATAGATGGTTCATTAGATAATACTATGACTGCTACTGCGACAGAAACAACAACAGCCACGGCTAGTTTAGCGGTTGGTAGTGGTGCCGATCATAGTTCTAAATTCAACGGTAGTATCGACGATATAATGATTTTCAATCGTTCATTATCTGCAACCGAAGTTTCTGATTTATACAATACTCAAAAATTACATATCAATCTTGATGAACTTAATGGTACAAAGGCAACAGATACTTCCGGTTTAGGAAACAATGGAACTCTGACAAATTATCCAACAACAGCAACAACAGCTCCAATATGGAATGCAACTGGTGGAAGAAATGGAACTGGAGCTTATGTGTTTGATGGAGTTGATGATTATATTTCTATTTCTCAAACTATGTTTCAGCCAACTACTCCACTAACGTATTCGGCATGGGTTAATAGATATTCTGCTCCTTCTGCTAATTTTGCAGGAGTGGTTACTGGACCAGGAAGTTTTGGGGCAAATGCTGCTTCTTATATAATGATAGCAGATACTTCTAATTACATGTATTGTTATTTTTTCACTACAGGTAATTCCTGGGTTTATGCAAAGTCGAATTCAATAATTCCATTAAATACTTGGGCACATTATACTTGCCAATGGAATGGAACAACTGCTTTAATGTATGTTAATGGTATTCAACAAACTACGACTGCTTCACTCTCAGCAATAATTTATGGACCAGGAACAGGACAACAATTTTTTGCTATTGGAAAATATTTAGGGGCTCCTAGTGTTTATTGGAATGGCTCTATAGATAATGTTTTATTTTTTAATCGTGTATTAAATTCATCAGAAGTTTTAGCATTATATAATTCACCTTAGGTTTAATTTGTTTAAGTAAGAATATTTTTTTAAATAAGTTTTTATTTTTAATAGTTTTTATAAATTATTTTTTTAATTTCACTTTATTTTTATTAATCTCTATTTATTCTTGGCAATCCTCCATAGGAAGTTAAAGTATTGCTTAAAGCTATCTGCGATTCTTTGGTTTTTAATCATGAAGACATAAGGTTTTTCTTCCCATAAAAATATGTAGACGTAGTCTTGGAATACGTCAATTGCACCTGGGCTGATGTAACCTTTTGGCATGTATTTTACTTCTGTGAATTTTTCTTTTTCTCGGTCTTTTCCAAGAGTGTTTTTTACTGAACTATCAAGGAGGATTTTTAATTTTTGTTTTTTGTCTGCACTTTTTAAGTTCATATTGTTTAAGAAAATTTGTAATGATTCTGTTGCATATGGTTGCTCTGAGAATCCTAATATATGAATTGTTTCTTCTGGTTTGCAGTCATCAATAATTTTTTTGAATGCAGTTTTAAATCCTTCAAATCCCTCGTATACTGCAGTTGTTGTTTCTTTGGAAATTGATTTAATTTTAGAAAGTTCTGGTACAAGTTGTTCGATTTTCTTTTTTCTTTCTTCTTCTAGTTCAATAAATTTTTCAGGTCTTTCCGCTTGAAAATGTTTTCCTTCTTTTTGAACTGTGTATGTTGCTAATCCTTTTGAGATTAAAGTGTTTAATGATTCGTAAACTCTGGAATTTGCAATTTTTGTTTCTTTGATTATTTTACCCGTTGTAATATTTGGATTTTTTAATAAGAATAAATATATTGTTGCTTCATTTTTTGATAATCCTAATTCGATTAGTTTTTCTTGCATAATATAATTCTAATATAGAACTATTTAAATGTTTCTCCTGTTAGGGAGAGCTAACTATTATATTTGTTACAAAGATAATTACTGCATGGTAGCAAACGTTCCTTCAATAACATTAAACCAAATGGATTTTATGAGGAGAAAAAAGGAAAAAGAATTAGTGACTGTTAATGGGATTTCTGTTGAAATACAGCCTTATATGTTTCCTCCAAGTTCACCTTATTCTTATAGTACTAAAGTTCTTTTAGAAAATTTAGATGTGAAAAATAAAAGAGTTTTGGAAGTTGGTGTTGGTTGTGGAATAATTTCTATTTTTGCTGCAAAACAAGGTGCTTTTGTTGACGGAGTTGATATTTTACCTGAATGTGTACAATTTTCCTTAGATAATGCAATTCGAAATGGTGTTTTTGAAAAAACTCGTTTTTATTATAGTGATATGTTTTCAAATGTTGATAGAAGTAAGAATAATAAATATGATGCTATTATTTGTAATCTTCCGATTTTAAATATGGATTTGCCTGAACAGGATTCTCGATGGTATAGTTTATTTGATCCAGGTTTTAAGTTCCATAATGAATTATTTTCAAAAGGAAAAGATTATGCAAAAAGAATTATTCTTGCTCATGCAGATTTGAAAGGAAAAGATGATTTTAGTGACCTTGAAAAATTGGCTCAAAGTTATGGCTGGTATCCTGATAAAGTAGTTGAAACTAAATTCGCTTTGCAGAATTGGAGAAATTATGAGTTTAGAAGATGATTATTAGTAGGATTTATGTTTTTGTTAATTAAGAAATAAAAGGAAACTATTTTAAATTGAGATTATAAACTGAGATATGTACTATGTAAAAGGAGGAAATGTAAAATGAATTTAATATTAATAATATGTTGGATTATGCTTATAACTGCATTTTCTTTATTTGGATCTTGGTATGCGAGAAAGTATGATAAAGCTGATGCTTTAGTAGGGCTTTATGTTGCATTTGTTTTGATTAGTAATGTTCTTGCATATAAAATTGTAATGTTTGATTTTGGTTTTGTAACTTTTTTTGCAACAGCTGCAACACTTGTGTTTTCTGTAACGTTTCTTTTAGCGGATATTGTTAATGAGAAATTTGGAAGACGAGAAACTCAAAAAATGATTTTTATTTCATTTATTACACAACTTGCTTTTGCTGTTTTTGTTTGGATTTCAATAAATTTAACACCTGCTCCTTTTTGGGGGGATCAGGAAACTTTTGTTAAAGTAATTGGATTTGCTCCTCGAGTAATACTTGCAAGTTTAGTTGCTTTTATGATTAGTGAGAATTTTGATGCATATGTTTATGCTTGGTTTAAAATTAAAACTAAAGGAAAACATTTGTGGATACGAAATATTTTTAGTTCAATCCCTTCAATGGCATTAGATACAATTATTTTTGTAACAATTGCTTTTTTAGGAGTTCAACCTTTATTGCCACTTATCATCGGAGTTTTAGCAATAAAATGGTTAGTTGGAATTATTGATCTTCCATTTATGTATTTGAATAGATGGATATTGTACAAGAAGTAATTATCCTCTTTTTTTTGCATTTATTTTGCATCATATCTATTTATTTTATCGTATCCGATGATTACTATGTTTTTTCCGGTTACGTTTTTTGAAATTTCTAATGCTGTTGCAATCCCTGCTCTTGTTGATTTTCCAAATCCGTTTTGTAATATGTTTGAATCGTCTTCATGAGGAAGTTGTTCTGTAGTTGTTTTTCCAGTCATTTGAAAATAGTCTGCATCCATTTTTTTGTTGCTTATTAAAATTACTTGTTCGATTAAATTTAGTGAGTTGTTAATATGTGGAAAATCGAATCCCGAATATGGAAAAATGGTCCCTGGTAAATTGTGCCTTGGCATACTCCCTGGTTTTATTCCAAAAAGTTCTTCATATTTTCCTGGATTTTTCTTTTCATAAAATACTCCTGCTTGAATTGTTTCGAATGTAATTATTTTGGTTTGTTGGTCCAATGCTCTAGATGGTCCAAGGATACTTGTTCCATTTCCTCCTGCAGGAATAAAATAGTCTATTGTTTTTAGTTGTTTTTTTATTTCTCTTCCAATACCTTCTATTCCGAATAGTGCTATTTCATTATTTTGAGTTATTCCTGTTATTGGATCTTTTTCTCCAGTTGAATGATTCATTGGAAATACGTTTTGACCTATTTTTCTTTTGGAAACTAAAAATTTCTTTAAAGAAGTTGATAGTCCTGCTGTATATCTTTTCTCATCTGTAAATATAAGATGGTCTTTGTTTTGTAGTTGTTCAAGAATTGCATTTTCTCTGGCTTTTTCTCCTCCTGCGGGTAATAAACAATAACATTCATATCTGAGTATTTTTCCTATCCCTGCAAAAGATACTCCTGCACTTCCAGAACTTGTTTCTACAACTTTATCTCCCGGTTTAATTTTTCCAATTTCTTCATAATGTCTAAATAGTTCTAAATAAACACGATCATAATGACTTCCAAATAAATTTGTATGTTCTTCTTTTATATATATTTGATTTTCATTTGGCACATTTCCTTGGTATTTTGTTAATGGAGTATTTCCAATTACTTTTTCTAAATCATAATATAGTTTTGCTCTTTCTGCGTTCATTTTCTTACCTCTTTTTTATTGATCTTATTGTTTGTTTTACTTGTTAACACTCATTAGTAGTTATACTATTAATATACTTATCTGGCGATTTTTTTACACAAACGACAAATTTATATAGAAGTTTGTCAATTACTGTTATGATGATTGATTTAGACCTAAAAGATAAGAAAATCTTGTATGAACTTGATTTAAATGCACGACAATCTGATTCTGAAATCGCTAAAAAGGTAAAATTAAGTAGAGAAGTAGTAAATTATCGTATTAATAGATTGCAAAAAGAAGGTGTTATTAGAAATTTTGTAACAGTATTAAATAATAATACGCTTGGATATTTAGCATTTAGAGTATTCTTAAAGTTTAAAGATATAACTCCTAAAAAAGAAGAAGAAATTGTTGATTTTTTAAAAAATAAAGTCTCTTGGGTTGTTAGAGTTAGAGGAAATTGGACTTTTAATACAATGATTTTTACTAAAAATGTATTCGAAGTTGAAAAATTTATTCTTAGCTTAAAAAAACAATTTCAAGATATTTTGATTACTATACATTCTTCACTTATTACTAGAATGTTTCATTATCATAGAAATTATTTGAGTACAGATATAACTTCTGATCCTTCGTTTGAAGTCATGGGTGAAGAAAACAAAATAGTTGAAATTGACGATGTGGACGAGAAAATTCTTCGGGTTATTGAAAATGATGCAAGACTAAGTTCAATCGATATCGGTAAAAAAATAAATCTTAGCGAGAGAATTGTTCGATATAGATTGAAACGTTTGGTTAATAAACGTGTAATTCTTAGTTTTAGAGCAATACCTAATTTAGATAATTTAGGCATGTATTATTATAAAGTTCATGCGAAGTTAAATAAGTTTGACGACGAAATATTAAAAAATTTAAATTATTATATTAGTTTACAACCAAATATTGTATATAAAACAGAAACTATTGGCGGATGGGATTTGGAAATTGAAGTGCAAATAAATTCCAGTAAGGATTTGTACGAATTATTGGATAAAATGATTACTAAATTTCCTGGAATAATTGAAGACTATGATGTTTTAGAATATGCAAAAGAATATAAGTTGTCTTATCTGAATAAGATTTGAAGGATTTTTTTTGTTAATTAATTATTGTTTTTGATTAGACTTTCTCTTCGAGTTTCGTTTTATTTGATCTTAGATTTCCAGTTAATTTTGCTAAAGGAAATGCTGCTAGTGCAAATAAACTGTAGAATGCAGCATCTGCATATAATGATGATAAAGCTGGATCTATTCCAGAATCTAAGAATTTTTTTGTTAAAATTGGTCTGCCAATTAAATATGCTATATCTAATGCTGCAAAACTTCCTGCTAATTTAATTTGGTCATAAATGAATTCTTTGTGTTTGAATTTTCCTGTGTTTGTTTTGTAGATATCTTGATTATCTTTTGCATGTAATGGTAGAAATGCTGCATATGCAGCTATGTATTCTGAAGCGGTGGATAATATTGCAGTTGTTGTCTTATTATCTGTTAATAGATTAGATAGTTCAGCAACTCCAGCTCCTGCAGCAAGTCCTGCAACTCCTGCTATTACCATATTTTTGGCAAAGGAAACGTATTTTTGATCCATAAATTAAGATAAATTAGGTATATTTTTAAATGTTGCTAAAATAGTTACTCTTTAGTGGCAAAATATTTATAAAGTTACTTTAGTTTCCTCTGAAAATGGCATTTGATTATGCTTCTAATATTAAAGATGTAGAACTATAGATAACGTAGTTGCTTCGACTTTTAAGAACTATTAAATGATTTTTTTAGATAAATAATCTAATCTAGTTTTAGAAATTGAATTGTTCCATTAATTATTTAAATTGCCCTTTTGTTCGGTTAAGTTATGATTGTTACAATTTGTGGGCCACCTGGGAGTGGAAAGGATACTGCTGCTCTTAGAGTTGTTAAGGCTTTGAAAGACAAAGGTTTTCATTTTACTATTATTTCTATGGGCGATCTTCGAGGAGAAGCTGCTGTTAAAAAGGGCATGACTATTGAAGATTATAATAAATGGAGTTTAGATAATCCAATTGAAGGCGATAAGTATTTTGATGATTATCAAAAGAATTTAGCTAGGGAGAAAGATGATTTCTTTATGGTTTCTAGATTAGGATGGTATTTTATTCCTAGTTCTTTTAAAATATATATAGATGTAGATGAGATTGCTGGAGCAACACGAGTTTTTAATCAGAAAAAAAAGTATGGCTCAAGAGCAGATGAGAAACCAACTAATAGTGTTGAAGAACAAATGCTAATACATCGGCAAAGAGTTGAAAGTGATAAGCAAAGATATAAGAAACTTTATGGTATTAATCCTTATGATAAGTCAAATTATGATTTTGTTATTGATTCAACTAAATTAAGTCCTAGTGCTATGAGTAAAGCTATTTCTGAAAAAGTACTTGAAAGGATGAAACAATAGGCTAATTTAGAGCAGTTGTTCTTATTTAGTAGCGAATTTGGCAATCTTTATATATGTTGTAATATTTCTGAAAATATATGATTATTCATGCACGTAAAGGTCTAGAAGGACTAACAAAAGATGTTGAGATTGAACTTGCTACGGCTTTAGAGGAGAGGGCAAAAATGGGTTTATCTGTTCCTGCAGATTTTACTACTGAGATTAGTTTTTATGGTCATCAAGATTCTTTGGCATGTGCTAAATTAGATGAAAATGGAGCAAAAATAATTGTAAATGCTACTTCTGCAATATATAAAATGGCGCCTGAGGATCAAGTTAAATTACAAAAAGTAACACGATATTTTGATATAGTTAGAGATTTATTAGGTGAGTGTACTGAAGATAAAATTTTTGCTATACTTGATAATCCTGTCGGTGAGATTGAAAGTCATGAGAGTTCTGTTTTTTCTGAACCAATATTATCTAATCGTAAAACTTTTTTTAAAGAAAGAGGACGGGAATATGATTTTTATAAAAATATGGTGATTAGTGACTCAAAATCAACTAAAGAACTTATTGATGAGTTGTTGCCAAAAATTGTAAATGTTTTTGATTCTTCGTCTTTGTCTTTAATGCGACATGAATTAGATCATATTGACTTTTTTAGTTCTCCTTTTTATATAGCTCATAATGCTATGTCAAAAAAGTTGAAAGATTTATCTCATAAATTAAATGATTTAAAAGACACTTCTGTCTCCGAGGAATTTGCGCAGCTTAATTTAAAAAATTTAAAACAGAATTCAGAGTTAGTTCCTATATTAGAAGGACGTGCTTTATTTTTTACTTATACTCCTATAGGGAAATTTGGTGAAATTGGTTTTTCTAGAATAAGGGAGAGAGTTGCTAAACATATTAGGGAAGGATATATTGATAAAACTTATTCTCATGTTATAGTTGATGCGTTAATTTCTCTTGCATGGTCTCAAGGGCGAATGAATAGACAAACTTCTAATTATCTTTTTCAAAAGATTACTTCTTTGACAGGACATCCTTCTTCTTCTAGATATGTTGTAGATGAAGAAAAAGTTGATTATGAACAAGTTTTTAGGATTTATCATGAAGAATTACCTAAATTGATGGATGTTTTTAGACTAAATACTGATCTTGCAGTAGATGCGATATATCACGCTTATAGGTATAATCCTGCTAGATTAAATGAAGCTAAGTCAGCAACAGATTTTCCGGGCTTTATGAAAATAATGTCTAAAATTGATTATAATCTCAAAATTCCATTATAGGTATGGCTTTAGATTCTAGTAATATTTAAAAAGCAACCCTGATTTTTCATGTATTATGGCAACTACTAAGAAAGCAACTAAAAAGGAATCTGGCAGTGTTAAGAGTAATGATCAGGTTAAAAAGGGGGACTGGGTTTTAGTTTCATACACAGGAAAATTAAGCAACGGTACAGTATTCGATTCATCTGAAGATTTTTATTTTGAAGTAGGCGCAGGTAAAGTAATCCCTGGCTTTGATTCAAATATTTTAAGTATGGCAGTAGGAACTAATAAAGAGTTTACTATTCCATGTAAAGAAGCTTATGGTGAAATGAGCGATGATAATAAACAAGCAGTTCCAAAAGAATTCTTTAAAGACATTAAAGAAGTAAAAATCGGAATGATTTTTATGGCACAAACTCCAATGGGTCCAATCAAAGTTAAAATTTTAACAATGGAACCAACTACAAATACAGTTTCATTAAATCATCCATTAGCTGGCGAAGATTTAACTTTCGACATTAAAGTTGTAAAAATATTAACTGAAATGGAAGTTAAAGCAAAAGAAGAAATAATGAAAAAACAATATGAAGAAATGATGGCTGCTCAAGGCGGATCATGTGGATCAGATTGTGGAAGTTGCGGAAGCGATTGCGAAGGACATAAACATTAAGTTTTGTTAACATTTATTTAATTATTAATTTTTTATTTTTTAGTTTATTTATTTTTTGTTTTAAGTTTGATTCGATTGTTTGAAAATCAAATGATTAAAATTTGCCGCCCCTGTGGCTTAGCAGTATAGTGCCTGACTTGTATTCGATAATATCGAAGAGAAATCAGGAGGTCGGGAGTGCAATTCTCCCCGGGGGCATTGATTATTTAAACCTCAGAGCACTAGGTTTTTTCTTTAACATTTTCCGAATGCATATACGCCATATTTCAACTATTATATTTCTATGATAAATAAGTTCAATGCCCCAATCCTTAAGTATTTACTTTCTTGTGACTTACGAGATATTTATATTTTTTGAAATTGAGACTGGAAAAAACAAGGATTTACAGGTGCAAAAGAAAGCCGAATAAATCGCAAAATATTTCACGGAGTGGTATTTTATCTGTCCTAGGAAGTTCTTGGCTAAATATAGGGCTTTATTGCCGAAAGAACGCATAATCTCAATGAAAGATGCATGTGCTAGGATTAAGTCTTTAGCCTCTATTAAGGGCTAATTACATAGTATGTAAGCCGACCGTGGAATTTGCTTATTTTACTTAAATAATTTAGTCTATATTTTTTTATAGTTTCCGCCATTTATTCTTATTGCTTTCCCATTAACGATTGCATCTGCAATTTTTTTTCTTGCCGATAAAATTAATCTGTGAACTGTTGGCTGAGATATATTCATTTTATTAGCACAATTTTCTTGTTCGAAGTTTTCTAAATCTTTCAATCTTATAGCTTCGAATTCATCAACTGTTAGTATGACTTCTTCTAACTCTCTTAATGGAATACCTCTTGGTTTAAAGTAAGTGATTTCTGGTTCTAACGCCACTCTTCTAAAAAGTCTAGGTCGTACCATTTTAATCACACTTTATTTCAGAGAGTCTTTTTTCTATTTCCTGTTTCTCTAAATTGAGTTCATTTAGTTTTTTTTCTAATATTTGTCTTTCTTCAGCTTTAGTAATGCCAATAGCTTTATTGTATCTAATGCCTCTTCTACTATTGCATCCATTTCCAAAGCCATTCCTCATTCCACAACCGCAAGGTTCTTTTCCTTTAAGAGAGTCTTTATCTAAACATTCTGTATTTTCTTGTGTAATCATTTTTCCTCATATATATTTCAAAACAAAAAGAAACTGAATTAACAGTTTCCTTTTTTTCCGCCTTTCTTTTTTCCTACTCCTTTTCCACTAGCTCTTCCTTTTCCTTGACCTCTTCCATCTCTTGGTCCTGCTGAGCCGATTCTTGATCCTGTTCCGTCTTTATTTGGCATGTTGATACCTCTTTCAATATGAATATATATTCATAACTAGTATATAAATATTACTTAATTTAAGCAATTTTTACTAACTTTATTTATAAACATGAGATTAATTATTTTTTTTAAGATTATTTCATTTATTAATTTTTATGCATATATCTAAATGTACAGATTTAGAAGACTTATTTTTTAGAGCATTTTGTGCAGTGGTCTTTACAGATGCCTCTGATTTCAATTTGAAAGCTAGTAATTGAACCAGGAATTTTGTTCTTTAAAAAATCTAATGAGTTTATTTCGAAATGAGTTATTTTTCCAGTTTTCTCACATATAAAATGACAATGGCTTTTATGATTTTTGGAATATACTATTTTTCTATCACAAACATAAGAATAGAGTTTGCCTTCTTTTTTAATTTCTTTAAGAAATCTGTATACAGTCGCTATTCCAAGAGTATTATCTTTTTTACTCAACAAAAAATGTAATTCCTCTGCATTAAAGAATGTATCTAGTTTTTCTATTTCTTTAAGAATAAGTTCTTTTTGTCGAGTATTTCTTTTTTTAACCATGTTCTTATTGATAATGAAAATCAATAAGGTATATAAAAAGATTTCTCTTTTTCTAAGATAAGGTGATTTTCAATGAAGACTATTTATGCATTATTAATACTATTAATATCAACTTGTTTGCTTATAACAGGTTGTAATCAAAATACTGATTTAATTACGGATTCTAAAGATAATAAAGTTAGTGTTATCACAACTCTGTATCCATTATATGAATTTGCAAAAGAAGTTGGTGGAGATAAAGCAGATGTTTATTTATTATTACCTCCTGGAGTAGAGGCCCATACATTTGAGCCAAGACCAAGTGATATAACTAGAATTGCATCCGCTGATATGTTTGTATATATTGGTTCTGGGATGGAGCCTTGGGCACACGATATATTAGAAGGAGTGCCTAATTCTAAAAGAATTAATCTTGATACAAGTAAATCTGTAGACTTATTAAAAACTACTGAACATGACGAACATGTGCATGAAGAAGAAGATGTAGAAGCATTAGCTCAAGAGCCAGAAACCGCTCACACACACAATCACGGAGAATACGATCCTCATTTTTGGTTAGATTTTAATCAAGATACTAAAGTTATAGATTTAATTGCTACGACTTATATACAAAAAGATCCTGCTAATGAGGAATATTATCTTGCAAATGCAGAAAAATATAAACAGAAACTTATAGCATTAGATAATTCTTATACAATAGGACTATCCTCTTGTAAACAAAATGAATTTATTACTGGTGGACACAATGCATATACTTATCTCGGAAATCGTTATAACTTAACTTTTGTTTCAGTATACGGGATATCTCCTGATAGTGAACCAACTCCAAAATCCATTAAAGAAATAGCAGACATAGTTTCAGAACATAACATAAAATATATTTTGGTTGAAGAACTTGTAAGTCCTAGGTTAGCACAAGCAATAGCAACTGATGCGAAAGCAGAAGTTTTGGTTTTTAATCCAGGACACAATCTTTTAAAAAGTGAATTTGAGAACGGAGTAACATTCATTTCACTAATGGAAGCAAACTTAATTAATTTGAGAACTGCTTTGGACTGTAATTAATGAAACCCATGATTGAAGAAAAAATAATTTTAGAAGTAAATAAAGTTAGTTTCAGTTTCAATGAAACTAAAGTTTTATCTGATATTTCCTTTAAGTTAAACAAAGGGGATTTTTTAGGTCTTATTGGACCTAATGGTTCTGGTAAAACTACTCTTTTGAAATTAATATTAGGGATTTATTCTCTTAAAGAAGGTTCAATTAAAATACTTAATAAAAATATTTCAACTTTTTCGGATTGGCATAAATTAGGATATGTTCCACAAAAAGCAACAAATATTGAAACTGAATTTCCTGCAACTGTTCACGAAGTTGTTGCAATGGGTTTATTATCTAAAAAGAAGTTTCCCAAAATAATATCTCGTGGTGATAATAACAAAATAATGAAAACTCTTGAGTTAGTAAAAATGACTCAATATTCTAATAGAAGAATAGGTCAACTATCCGGTGGACAGCAACAAAGAGTTTTAATTGCAAAGTCATTAGTTTCAAATCCAGAAATATTATTTTTAGATGAGCCAACAACAGGAATTGATCAAGAGTCTCAAAAAACTTTTTATGAATTACTTGGTAATTTAAATAAAAAAGGAATAACTATTGTTCTAGTTTCGCACGATATTGGAAAAATAACTAATTTTGTAAATAAAATAGCAAGTATTAACCAACGCCTTGAATTTTATGGAACACATAAAGACTTTTGTGCATACGATATTAATCATAAACATGATACGCACAATCATAATCTGTGTTTGGATCGAGGATAAATATGTTAGAAATATTATTATATCCTTTTATGCAAAAAGCTTTTATCACAGGAATTTTTGTTGCAATTGCTTGTTCATTGCTTGGAACATTTCTTGTTTTGAGAAAGTATTCTCTTATTGGTGATGGATTATCTCATATTTCCTTTGGCGGTGTGGCAGCAGGATTATTGTTTAATATTACGCCTTTTTTTGGAGCTTTAATCTTTGCACTAATAGGTTCTATTGGAATTTTAAAATTAAAAGAAAAGGCTCATCTGCATGGAGATAGTGCGATTGGAATAATCAGTCATGCAAGTTTAGGCATTGGAATATTTATTGTAAGCATTGCACGCGGATTTAACGTTGATATTTTAAGTTATTTATTTGGAAGCATACTTGCGATACAATATTCTGAAATGATTTTATCTTTAGTACTTACTATACTAGTAATTGGAACAATACTTTTATTTTATAATGATCTATTTTATATCACTTTCAACGAAGAAGCTGCAAAAACCTCGGGAATAAAAGTTAACTTCCTTAGTTCACTATTAATTATTTTGACTGCAATAACTATAGTTACTTCAATGAGAGTGGTTGGCTTAATGTTAGCATCTTCATTAATTATACTTCCTGCTGTTTCAGCACTTCAATTTAATGTAAGCTTTAAAAAAACTCTCCTACTTTCATCTAGTATAGCAACATTTTCTGTTATCATGGGCCTTTTTATTTCTTATACTTATGATTTCGCAGTATCAGGAACCATTGTTATCCTTAATACTTTGATTTTCATGAGTTTGCTATTATTAAAGAAAATAAAAAAATAATAAAATTGATTGTTAGGTTTCATAAGTTAAGTCCTAGCTAGAAATCCCTCTTTTATTGGTTTTGTCTAAAATCGCTTTCTTGTTAAAATATGAAAGCAACATTCCAAATATCATAAACCCAATTCCAATGTAGTTGTATAGCTCATAGGCAAGATGATATCCAAAACCTACAAAACTTATTCCTGTCATTAATAGAATCAGTTCAAATATGAACGATTCTAGCGTATCTATTGTTTTTTCCATATTTAATCTCCATGATATAGCTAATTTCCTTTATTTTAGGGGGTTTAGCTTCACAGAAGACTAATATTTTAGATGATATGGCATAAGTATTCGGAATATGTTGAGAGCTAATTAGGGGTAAATTTATGCGACTTTTGACGTCGATAAAGGAGTGCTCTGTCACGACATTCGACAGATAGCCCCGGGGGCATTTTTATTTCTCGAATACACATATGAGCTAGTGCTTTGAGTTTATTCTTAATTTATTTTAAACCTTATTATTTATTATATATTAGTTTAAAATCACAACATTTATATATATCACTGATATCTTAATAGTTAAGATTTGAGTGATACTATGGAATCCCTGTCAAAAAAGGAACTGGAATTTATATCTGAACTAGAGTTTAAAGAGAAATATTATTTTCAAAAAAATGAAGTAATTTCTCATTTTGTAAATGACATACAGCTTAGAAATACAATATATAGGCTTAAGAAAAAAGGCAGAATTCTAAATATAAATAGAGATAAATATTTTCTTATACCAATTAAAGCATATTCCGGTAAATGGAGCGATAATCCTTTTATTATTGCAGATGAAATGATGAATGGAAAAGGTTATTGTATAAGCGGTTGGTCGGCTGCTAATTATTGGCGACTTACTGACCAAATTCCAGCAACTATTGAAATAAATACTAATAAAAGAAATGGTAAATGTAATATACTTAATAATAAATTTATTTTTCATAAGACTACTCCAGCGATGCTAAATCGTTCAGTTAAAATTACAATTGGCGAACATTCAGTAAATATGCTTAGTAAGGAGGACACACTACAATGGCTGAAAAAACGAGACTTCTAAATTCCAACGAATTTAGCATAATTGCTGGACAGCATGCATTCAATAGAATATTATTGGAAAAAGATTATTTTGTGACTTTAATTTTATATTTAATAAAGGATGTAAATGGAATATATTTTAAGGGAGGTACTGCCTTACAGAAAATATTTCTAAATTATTCTAGACTAAGCGAAGATATAGACCTTACTTTAACTAGAGATACTAAAATTATTCAAAAAGAAATAGAGTCTGTTTTAGATAAAACAGCTATATTCGGTAAAATATCAAAAGATAAAGATGTTTCGGGTTATGTAAGAATGATAATTCCGTACGTTGGTTTCAATGGCAATTCAGGAGAAATATTCATTGATTTAAATGAAAGAGAAAAAATCATTGAAAAGACTGAACTGCATCCAATAAAACATTTTTATTCTTCATTTATCCCTGATTTCGAATTTCCAACTCTTAGCAGAAACGAAATGGTTGCAGGAAAAGTAGCTGCTGCAATTGGAAGAAATAAACCGAGAGATCATTACGATATTTATCGAATTATCCAAGAGAAAATTACAATTGATTTAAAATTAGCAGAAAAAAAGTGCAAAGCATCAGGAACAGAGTTTGATATTGAAAAAATGTTCAATTTAGGTCAGAAATTGTATAAACGCTGGAATGAAGATTTAGCTAATTTGCTTGTAGATGAGGTTTCTTTTGAAGAAGTTATGACGACTTTAGCAAAGCACTTTGGATTAAAAGAAGTAAAAGAAACTAAACGACAAAATAAAGGGTAAATCTTTATGAATTCTGACGTCGATAAAGCAGTGCTCTGTCACGTCATTCGACAGATAGCCCCGGGGGCATTGATTATTTAAACCTCAGAGCACCTAGTTTTCTCTTAACATTTTCCGAATGTATATCAAGGTTTAATTTGTATTATTCTTTGTTAATTCTGCACTGTATTTTAGAAGAAAGGTGGTTTAATTTGGTTTATTTTTTATCCTTGATATTTTAAGAAAATAATATACCTTACGTAAAGTGATAAAAAAGTCATAACTTGCCCTCTTTCCAATTCTTGTTTTTTACCTATAAGAAAAGAAGAATAAAACCCCAACAGCTAATATTAAAATGTCTAATAATAAGAATATTGGATTGCTATTGGGCAAATCGCTTCATTTCGTCCAAGAGCACAAGATGACAAATATTAGAAATCTTTGACCAGGATATTGCTTTAAAAATCAATTAAATATTCAAAACATAGCAAAAGTTTTTTTTTGGAATAACAAGGATTTTGTAGTGTTACACAGGTGTTATTTTAAAGTGGTACTAAACTTAATTTATTTTTACAAAAGTATTTAAATAACTAGATGAGAAGTAAGTGTTGTTAAAAAAAGTAAGTATATTTATGAAGTACTAGTTGAGTAATTTATAAAATATCTTTTAATTAAGGAGTGACGTGTGATGGATTTCTGGTTTTTAAAAACAAGTGATGAGGCTTTGAGTGCTCTTGGAAGTTCTTTACGTGGTTTATCAGCAAACGAAGCCAATGCGCGTCTTTTGAAAAATGGACGGAATTCTTTTGGTAAAGAAGATCGGTTTCGTGTTTTCAAAATTTTTTTCAAGCAAATTAATAATATTATAATTTATATTTTACTTGCTGCAGCTGGTTTATCTTATTATTTAGATGAGATAATGGAGTTTTATTTTATTTTTTTCATGGTTGCAATTACTGTTTTACTAAGTTTTTTTCAGGAGTATCGTGCTGATAAAATAATAAAAGCAATTTCTGAGTTAACAGCGAAAAAAGTTGAGGTATTTAGGGATGGCTTAAAACAAAGTATTTTAGCTGAAGAATTGGTTATTGGAGATATAGTAGTTTTGTCTCGTGGTGTTATTGTTCCTGCAGATATAAGAATTATTACGAGTAATGGCCTTGCAATTGATGAGTCAATTTTAACAGGAGAATCTATTGCTCGTGCAAAGATGAATATTGTGCTCACTAAACAAGATGCGCCTATTTCAGAACAAGATAATATGTGTTTTAGTGGATGTTCTGTTTCAACTGGGAATGGTATTGGGGTTGTTGTCCGTACAGGTGAATTTTCAGAGATTGGAAAAATTTCTACCGCAATTCAAAAAATTGGTATCAGAAAAAGTCCATTGCAATTAAAAGTAAATGAGATGGGAAAAAAGGTATCGGTGATTGTAATTGTAGTGAGTATTATTTTATTTTTATTGTTGCTATACAAAAAAGTTGATTTTGGTATTTCTTTACTTTTAGTAGCATCAGTTCTTGTTGCAGGAATTCCTGAAAGTTTTCCTTTGTCGTTAACACTTACTTTATCTCGAGGAGTTAAACGAATGGCGGATAATAATGCAATTGTAAAAAATATGAGTTCTGTGGAAACGCTTGGAACTACAACAGTTATTTGTACTGATAAAACAGGAACTCTAACTGAAAATAGGATGATGGTTCAAAAGTTATATTTTTCAGATAAAATGGAGTTTACAGTTACGGGTGAGGCCTATACGCCTAATGCAATTATTTTATTACGTGATAAAATCGCAGAAGCATCTTCATTAAAAAAATATTCTTCCTTTTTTGAAGCCTGCGTTTTATGCAATGATTCTGAATTAATAAAAAAAGATAACTCTTGGGTTTTATCAGGAGAATCTACTGAAGGAGCTCTTTTGGCTTTAAGTAAAAGTGCTAAATATGATGAATATGTATTAAGGAAAAATTCTCCGCGTGTTCTTGAAGTTGCTTTTGATCCGAAGAAAAAATTTATGGTAACCGTGCATAATAAATCTTCAACTAAGCATATTATATATATGAAAGGGGCTGGAGAAAGAGTCTTGGAACGATGTACTGATTATTTTTCAAATTCAGGGAAAATAGTGAAGATGACTACAACTGCTAAACACGATTTTGAAAAAATTTTAAATCAATATACTTCTGATGGTTTTCGGGTTTTGGCTGTCGCATATAAAGAAAAATCTAAATGTAAATTATCTGATTTATTAAAAAAAGAGTCTGATTTAGAAAAAGGATTTACTTTTTTAGGATTTGTTGCAATTGCTGATCCAATTAGAAAAGAAGTTTTTAGTGCAATTGAAGAATGTAAAAGTGCAGGAATTGATATTATTATGATTACAGGTGATCACGCATCTACTGCAAGAAGTATAGGCCAGCAATTAAAAATAATTACGTCAAAGAGAAATCTAATTATTGAAAGTAGCGAATTGGAAAAAATGAGTAATGATAAATTGGATGCTATCATAAATAAAGTTTCAATTTTTGCTAGAGCTACTCCAGAACATAAATTTAGAATAGTCTGCTCTCTTCAAAGGAAAGGTGAAATTGTTGCAATGACTGGAGATGGGGTAAATGATGCTCCTGCATTAAAAGAAGCAGATATAGGGATTAGTATGGGTATTAATGGAACTCAGGTTGCAAGAGAGGCGAGTGATATGATTCTTCGTGATGATAATTTTAAAACAATTGTTGAAGCAGTTAGAGAAGGACGAGCTATTTATAGTAATATTCGAAGATTTGTTTATTATTTATTGACTACGAATTATTCTCAAGTTTCAATTATTTTTATAGCGGTTTTACTTGGTTTTTCTAATCTTATGCCTCTTACTCCTTTAATGATTTTATATTTGAATTTTATAACAGGAACTTTTCCTGCATTAGCATTAAGTGTTGAGCCGGTACACAAAAAAGTGATGCATCAGCTACCGCGTAGATCCGATGAAAAAATACTTTCGAATTATATAATGACTAAAATAATGGCTATTGTGCCAGTTATGACTTTTTCCGCATTGTTGTTATTTTTATGGGAATTAAGAGTGATGGGTTCGTCTTTAGAACGAGCTATGACTGTTGCATTTGCAGTTTTAGCTATATCTGGCATTCTTCACACATTTAATGCAAGAAGACTTCATTCGACAATTTTTGAAAGCGGTTTTTTTAAGAATAGATATATCATTTACTCAGTGATAGCATCCATTGGAATTACTATTTTAACAATACATTCCGCTGCTGGAATTAAAATATTTGAAACTGTTCCTTTATACGCTTATGATTGGTTAATGATATTTATATTTAGCGGATTAGTGATAGTTGTATCTGAAATGTTTAAATTATCAACTAAACAAGAACTAGATGAATTATCTATGCTTCACGGAAGGAAAATTAGTTTAGAATAATAAGTAAATCTGTTTTTATATCGCTATTGTCTCTTATTTTAATTCCCTTTTTTAAGCGGTTTTAGCTTCAAAGAAGACTAATATCCTCAATTTGGTATATCTGCATTCAGAATATGTTGAGAACTAATTATAGGCAATTTATTAAGACTTTTGGCGTCTATAAAGGAGTGCTCTGTCACGACATTCTACAGATAGCCCCGGGGGCATTTTTATTTATATTTTTAAGCATACATTTTAAATATTTGGAAGAATTACCTTTTGTAATTTGACTATGGATAATTTCAAACCAAAATATCTCATTCTTGCAAGACATGGAACTTATGATGAGACTACTGGGAATTTGGATGAGAATGGAGTTATGCTTGTTGAAAGAGTTGCATTAAAATTAAAAGAGAAATATTTAGATGGATTAAAAATAGGATTGCTTTATTCGCCAATATTAAGAACACGGCAAACTGCAGAGATTTATGCAAGAATATTGAATGTACCTTTTAATGAATTGCAAGCAGACGATACTCTTCGAGGAACTAAAGATGATCCTAATAAACTAGAGGAGATAAAAATTGAAGAAGCTACTAAAACGTTGGAAAAAGTCGTACTTTCTAGAATTGCAGAAGCTTATGTTGCTATAACTCATGAAGATACTGCAATCGATTTAACTTTGTTATTTTTAAAGAGAAATTATGGGCTTGAAGAAAGTATTAATACTATGGGTTTTGCTTGTGCTTTTTTAATTAATCTTGAGAATCCAAAAGAGTTTGTTCGATTAAGGCCTTAAATATGATATTTGTATTGTTTGTATTATTCATATGAGTGTCGCATTACTCCGATACCTTTATATTTTCTAATGTTTTTTGAAGCTATAATCAGGGTTTTACAGTAAATTATGTTAATTCTGGTAAATAGGTGATTTGAATGGCAAAATATAAGTGTACAGTGTGTGACTATGTGTTAGATGAAGAAAAAGAAGGCGTAAAATTCAGTGAATTACCTGACGATTTTGTTTGTCCTGATTGTGGTGTAGGTAAAGAAATGTTTGTTTTACTTGTAGAATAAACTTTTTCAATAGATGTGTTATAATTGTAATAATAAGAGTAACAATAATAATATACTAATAAAAATAATAACGATAGTAATGATTATTAATAATAGGTAAAATGGTTGAAGAAATAAAAAAAGATATTTATTCAGTTGGTGCAAGTGATCCTACTAGAAAATTATTTGATGCATTAATTCCTTTACCAGATGGTACTTCTTATAATGCATATGTAATTAAAGGAAGTGAGAAGACAGTTCTTATTGATAGTGTTGATCCTTCTAAATCAGATATTCTTTTGAATAAAATAAAAGAGCTTTCTGATATTGGTGTAACTAAAATTGATTATGTTATTGCAAATCATGCAGAGCAAGATCATTCAGGTACAATTCCTTTAGTTTTAGAAAAATTTCCTGATGCAATTGTTTTATGTTCTGAAAAATGTAAGCCTTTTTTAAAAGATTTACTTAATATTGCTGACGAGAAGATAAGAGTTGTAGCGGATAAAGAAAAATTATCTCTTGGAAATAAAACTCTTGAATTTGTATATACTCCCTGGGTACATTGGCCTGAAACCATGGTTACATATTTACATGAAGATAAAATATTATTTAGTTGTGATTTTTTTGGATCTCATTTTGCAGCTGATAATCTTTTAGGCCTAGCTGAACAAAATTATGAAAATGAATTAAAAAGATATTTTGCAGAAATAATGATGCCTTTTAGAATACCGATTAAAAGTAATCTTGTTAAATTAGAATCCTATGTTGTTGATTTGAATATGATTGCACCTTCTCATGGTCCAGTTCATATTAATCCTAAACAAATTATTGATTTATATAAAACTTGGATTTCTGATGACGTTAAAAATTTAGTAATTATTCCTTACGTTTCAATGCATGGATCAACAAAAGATATGGCTGATTATTTAGAGAAATCTTTAATTTCTAAAGGAATTGCTGTTCATAAATATGATTTAGCTAATTGTGATTTAGGAAATATTGCCATCGATTTAGTTGACGCGGCAACTATTGTTGTTGGAACTCCTTGTTTATTAGCTGGAATACATCCTACTGTTGCAAGTGCCTTATATTTAGTTAATGCTCTTCGACCAAAAACTAAATTTGTATCGATTATTGCATCATATGGTTGGGCTGGAAAAATAGCT
>CAZKZU010000018.1:0-32633 GCA_964557345.1 uncultured Methanosarcinales archaeon | reverse complement strand
CAGAGGAAGGATTTCCTTTAAAGACACATGCTTCAATTCTTCGTAATTTTAATTTTTTAAAACCAAATGCCAATATTGCAATCAGTGCTTCACCGCCATAACCTTTTCTCCAATAATTTTCACCAAGCCAATATCCAACACTTGCAGTTTTTGAAGGTGCATCAACTATTTTTATTCCAATTCCGCCAATTATTTGTTTTTCTTCCTTTAACTCAATACCGAAAGCATAAGAAGTAATTGGTTTTTCTTTTTGCTTCTTTAAATTATTGTTGATAAACCAAATAGCATCTTTCTTTTTGTAAGGATATGGAACTACTAAAAGCCATTTGCTGACTTTAATATTACTTAAGTTAGGAATAATACTTGGAATATCCTCCATTTTAAATGGACGAAGTAGCAATCTTTGAGTTTTTAGAACAATAGTTTTTTTTGGCATAGCACTATATTTAGTGTTTTTTAGGTTTATAAATTTGTCTCATTAAAAGTCGGAAAAAAGCATTATTGCAAAAAGTATGCTGCCAATTCGCCTTCCTTCTTTGTGTCGGCATTCGCCTGTCTATAGTCGCAAACACTCCTCACTATTCGTTCGTCGTTGCTCTTTTTAGTCATACGTCAATTTGGCTCATAATAAGGCAGGATACTTTTTGCTTCAGGTTTTGTTGCATAGGGAATATGAAAGAATAAGTAAATTTACTTGAAAATTGACAGAAATAATAGATAAAACTCAAGAATAATATTTTTAAATACCAGTCTTTTTTGTGTTCAATATGTTAATTGGATTTGTTGGGAAACCTAATATTGGGAAAAGTACGTTCTTTAAGGCAGCTACACTTGCTAATGTGTTGATCGCTAATTATCCTTTCGCTACTATTAAACCTAATCATGGTTGCGGATTTGTAAAAATTCTTCGAGGCGCTAAAGAATTTAATAAAATGGATAATCCTAGAGAAGGATATGTTCATGGCGATTTTCGTTTTGTTCCTGTTGATTTGATGGATGTTGCGGGATTAGTTCCTGGCGCATATAAAGGCGAAGGAATGGGGAACCAATTCTTAGATGATCTTCGACAAGCAGATATTTTAGTTCATGTTATTGACGCATCTGGTTCAACTAGCGAGAAAGGGTTACCGGTTACACCAGGCTCATATGATCCAGCTGAAGATATTAAGTTTCTTGAAGTTGAATTAGATATGTGGTATGTTGGAATTCTAAAGAAAGGTTGGGAAAAGTTCGCTAAAGCTCTTCAACAAACTCATGGAAAAGTTAGTGTTGCTCTTGCTAAACAACTTTCTGGTCTTGGTGTAAAAGAACCGATGATTATTGATGTTATGACAAAATTAAATCTTGATCCAGAAAATGTTGCTTCTTGGACTGAAGATGATTTAATGAAAATGGCAGTTTTGCTTCGAAAAATGACAAAGCCAATGATTATTGCTGCAAACAAATGCGATATTTCTACAGCTGCTCCAAATCTAAAAAGATTAGCAGAGCAATTCCCTGAATATAAAATAATTCCAACTTCTGCTGAAAGCGAACTTGCTCTACGAGAAGCTTCAAAAGTAGGACTAATAGATTATTCTCCAGGAGAAAAGTCTTTTAACATAACTCCTCTTGGCGAACAAAAGCTGAACACTGCTCAAAGAAATGCGCTTGAGTTCATCAAAAATAATGTTTTAAGTTTAGAATATGGAACTGGAGTTCAACAAGTATTGAATATTTCAGTATTTGATGTTCTAAAATACATAGCAATTTTCCCTGGGGGCTTAAGTAAACTAGAAGATTCCAAAGGAAATGTTTTGCCTGACTGCTTCTTAATGCCACCAGACACAACTGCACTTGCATTCGCATTCAGATTACACACGGATTTTGGAAACAATTTTGTAAAAGCAATGGACGTTAGAACAAGAATGCCAATTGGAAAAGATCATAAATTGAAACACAGAGATATCTTAGAGATTATGGCTAATAAATAAGTTTCTAATACAGCCACTTAATCAACAATTTTAGTATAACAATTCTTCGCAATAAAAACATTACTGCCTTACTATGAGCAATTCGAACGTATGAATTGATGGAGCAGCGAGGAGTGTTAACGAACGAGCGTAGCGACAATTCTTGAGCGCCAGCGAAATAAAACCAGAAAAGCGAATTGGCAGTAAGGTTTTTATTCTTTGAGTAGAAGATTAAGATTTTTTTTAATAATCATGTTTATTTTGAATTACTCGAATATCAATCAATAAACTCTCAAGTAGTAATTTTAGAAAACTTCTTAAATCATTAGGATTTCTTTAATAGTAAAATGGCAGAATCAATATCATTAGAAGTTCAAGGAGATGTTCCAAAGGAAGTACTAACTAAATTACATAGCGAGATTACACCTCAATATATTTATGGTTTACTTGTGCAAAATGAAATGCCAACTGATCCAGCAACTGTTGATAATGTAGTAACTTCTTATCGAATGGGATTTCCAACTCAAGACGCGGCTTTAAAGGTACTAGAGACTGAAAAAGGACTTAAATATTGGGGAATAGCTAGCGGTTCTGCTAGTCGACCTGAAAGAATTTCAATTAAATATCTCATATTAAAGCACTTTCAAAATCAATTTACTAAAATAGGAATTAAATCAGAATTAAATATTGCAGATTTAAATCTTGAGACAGTTGAATATATGGCAGATAAAGATATGTTTGATGATGAGCTACCTAAATTACAAGAAATTGCTGAAAAAAGAGGCAATCTTGAGAATATAACTTTAGGAGTATATGTCGCATCTAGATAAGAAAGGTATCTTAATAATAAATAATTTCTAAAAATTAGTGCATTAGTTGTTAACATGCAACATAAAAATAGATAAACATTAAAAACTTCAACCCTAATTATTATTTCATATGATTAAACCAGACTATAAAAAAGGAAGTATTGTAAATTTAATTGCAACTGTTCAAAAGCATTATGGGGTAAAACCTCTTTATGCACCACTCGATATTAATTTGAACTTGCCATCTTCTAAGAAGAAAACTAAAATCATCTTAATTACAATCGATGGTTTAGGATATGAATTCTTAAAAACTGTTGGAAAAGGGAGCTTTTTGGAAAAGCATTGTGTTAGATCACTTACTTCTGTTTTGCCGTCCACTACTGCTGCAGCTATGACTGTTTATTATACTGGTGTTGCGCCTAATCAGCATGGACTTACAGGTTGGTTTATGTATGCGAAAGAATTTGGAGATATTATTTTGCCATTGCGATACACCTCACGGTCAACAGGGAAAAGTCTAGCGGCAAATCCGAAATTATTTTTTGATCAAAATAATATTTTTAGTCATTTAAATACAAAAACTACTGCGATTGTACCTAAAAGCTACAAAGGAGAGCCTTTTAATTCAGTATTTACAATAAATACTAAAGAAATTCATTATACGAATTTTGTTTCATTTATGCGGAATATTAAAAAAGCAACTCTTGAAAATAATTCTAACTATGTGTTTACGTATTGGCCGTATTTAGATGGATATGCACATAATTTTGGAATGTATAGCAAAAAAACTATTGATCAATTCAAAGCTATTGATAAAGAAATGGAAAAATTAGCTAAACAGATTTCAGGCAAGAATATCAAGATTATAATTAGTGCAGATCACGGACTAATTGATGTAAAAAATAAAGATAGAATCTGGCTTAACGATCTTCCTGAATTAGATGAATGTTTGTCACAACCATTGACTGGGGAGAGCAGATTTGCATATTGTTACGTTAAACCTAATAAAGAAAAAGATTTCTTAAAATATGTTAATACAAAGCTGAAAAAGTATTGCACAGTTTATAAAAGTGAGAAAGCTATTGCAGAAAATTGGTTTGGATTATATAAAGTCAATCCGAAATTGTATGACAGAATAGGAGATTATATTTTAGTTATGAAAGAAGGATATACTATAAAAGATAGATTACTTGGAGAAAATCCTCATCTTTATATCGGAGTTCATGGCGGAAATTCTACAAAAGAAATGTATGTGCCTTTGATTATTATTAATTAGGCTAAAGAAATTCAAACTTGAGCTACGCAAGCTAAAATCTACTTAAAAGAGAATTCTTTGATATACAAAGAAGTGATGCTTTTATCAATTAAATCTTCTTTTTTGAGTTTAAGCTTAATAACCAAATTATCAAGCTTTTCTTTCTTGTCAAGTATGTTTTTATCAGCAAGTATTTCAAGTTCAACTGATGGCTTAAAATTCTTAATATTATCGATGTTGATAGTTATGTTTTTTAAGGAATATATTTCTCGTTCTTTATCCAAAGTGCAAAATACCTTTAATCCCATTGATTCAAGAATTTTTAATGTAGCTTCACCATCAAAAATTTTTGTTTTTATTTCACCTACGGAATTGTGATCGCCTTCTTTATCAAGAATAGCACTATTTAATTCCCATTCTGTTTTAAGAGGAGTTATAATTTTTCTAACTCGCAGTAAATAAGACCCTTGGGCATTTTGTTCAACTTGTTCAAACTTAGTAAATTCTTTTTTACAAAACCAATAGTCTATTACATGAGTATTCTTTAATTTTATAGCACCTAAATTAGAAATAGTAGATTTAAATTCCTTAAGATTCGAGATAAAAGCTTTCTTTTCTATTTCCATAAATACTTGTTGGTTGCATTAATTATAAATCTTTTTATGACAAATTAGTGAAATATATCAGCCATTACCTTTAAATAGTGCAAAAAATTCTCATTTTTGATGGACAAACTTTATATTGACACTTTAACTGACGCACAAATATTTGAAATCGAAGAAAGATTAAGACCTATGCGAAGTTCTTACTCAGGATTTCTTGGTCCAAATGAAAGTCTAAAAACAGTAGTTCGTGAAGATGCAAAAACACTTCAACGACTAGGAATAACTCATGAACAAATAGCAAATAAATTGGAGTATCTAGTTCAAAATTCTCCTGGAGATGATAGAGTAAGTATTCAAGTTCATAGAACTAAAGGAATTCAAGAAGATCCTTTTCAGAATAGTAGAACTCCTGGAACTTATGCTAATTTAGATATTTTTATTAAAAATAAAAGAACTAATGAAGAAATTTATTTAGGTGGACCAAATATCGGCTTAATTAGAAATTATCAATTCTTTGAAGGAAAAGAAGTGAAATATAGATTAGATCCGGAAACTGCAATAAGAGTTCTTGAACTAAAACCTGAGTAAAATAATAATTCTAATAGTAAAAATAGAAAATATGGTAAAAAATAAAAAGGAATTAAGTAAAAATAATAAAAAATAATCCTTATCTACAAAGATTTCTCTTCGAAGTTTCTTTCTAATACAAAATATCCTCTGAATATGAAGAAGTTTTTCATTCTCTTACCTGGTTTTATATCTTCAGAAGCAATTCCAAGGCCTGCTTTTTGAATAATTCTTGTAAATTCAGGTACTGTTGAATAGAAATGTTTTCCTAAAACTCTTTTGATCCCTAAAATATGCCATAATTTTTCAAAAAACGAGCTGATTAATGAGAATCTTGGGAATTTATCTATTACAGCAATTATTCCATCGTGATGAAGAGATCGTCTTAGATATTCAAGCAACTGTTTTTTGTTTTTAATATGATGAAACATATATTTACTTATTATTAAATCACTTTTTGGAAGCTTTAGCGGTTCATTTGTTTCTAAATCCATACAAATTGATTCTACTTTTGGAATATTTTCTTTTTCAATATTTTCTAACATTTCTTTTGATCCATCGATGCAGTAGAATTTAGAAACATATTGTGAGATTTCTTCATCTTGTTTCATACAAAGTATTGCATTTGCACCAGTGCCACAGCCAACGTCAGATATTACGATCGGACCTTGTTTCTGTTCTATCTTTTCTAAAATTAATGCTCTTAAGAATAACCAATCTCGGTCTTTCTTTTTTACTGATTGTTGAATAGCTTCTGAGTCTTTTTTATTGAAAATTCCGTTTTCTACCATATAGCATACTCTCAATTGGGGATTAATAAAGATTATTGTTTTTTGTTTTCTAAGACATTATTAAATATTACTACAAACAGTCTTCATTTTTACAAGTATACTGCCAATTCGCCCTACTTCTTTTTGTCGGCATTCGCCTGTCAAATGTCGCTCACTCTTCGCTATGCGCTCATCGTGGCTCGTAATCTTTATACTTTGAATTGGCTCATAGTAAGGCAGTATACTTTTTTATTCTCTTTCGGATGCAAAAATTTTCCCAAAACTATTATAAATTAGATTAACTTCTCTTTCATATATGGTAAAACTAATTCTGCCAAAGGTTAATTATGATGCACCATTTCCCTTAATTTTTTTTATAGGGCCAATGGCTGGAGCGCCTAAATGGCAAGACAAAGGAACAATTTATATCCACTCAAAACGGCCAGATATTTATATTGCAACTCCTCGTCAAACAGAAAATAGCGAAATATTACGTTTTGCAATCGAAGGAAATGGAGAAAGATTCACATATCAATTGCCTTGGGAAAGACAACATATTTCTTATGGAGCAAAAGAGGGAATTGAATTAAAATTAGCAGTTAATATGGCGTGGCTGCCAAAACAAATCGAAGCAATGCCGATAAATCCTAAAACTGGTTTTCCAAGACCTTATGCACGTGATACCAGAGGAGAAATAGGAGGATGGGGCTGGGGCATGTCAAAAGAAAGAATCAAAACTAGCCTCGTAATTGGTGGAGAAGAAGATTTTGATGGCTTTAGTGTAATGAAAAGAAATTTTCTTGCGGTTAAGCCAGATATGATTTTTTATAATACATTAGAACAAACTTGCGATGCAGCAATAGATTTACTTGATAAAAAAAAACATCTTTAAATATATAATTATTACTTTAGTTATAAGCTTTAGCTAGTAAGTCTGATTTAGTAATAACTCCTTTAAGTTCTCCGTCTTCTGAAACTAATATTAAAGAATAGAACTTTAATAGATCAGAGACTACGCTAATACTTGTGTTTATTGAGACTACAGGAGGAGAATCTGCCATTATATCCTTGATTTTTTTGCCTTTTCCACTTAAAATTGCATCCAATATATCTGATTCGGAAACAATTCCAACACTTTTATGATCTTTTATTACAGGAAGTTGGGAAACGCTGAATTTTTTCATTTTTGATACAGCTTCTTTTATTTCTTCATCAGGTAAAACGAAAATTAATTTGGAATTCATAATCTCAGATGCTTTTGCCTCAGTTTTTTTATTTAATTCTTTTAGTGCAGTAAATATCTTATTTGCATTCGAATAAGTAGGATCTAAAAGACCAGCTTCAATTTTTGCAATAAGGCTTTGACTTACCTTTGCATGAGATGCAAGTTCACTTTGAGTTAACCCTAGTTTTTTTCTTATATGTTTAATTTCATCTATTTCCATTGTCATATCTGTCACAATAGGAATAAATAGAAGGGGGTTTTTATGCTTTTTGGAATTATTTACAAATAAAATCACTGAATTTGAACTTTTTTAATGTGTTTATGTTTTTACCTTAAAATATATTTTATTAACTAATTATAACTTTAAAATATTTTCTCAATATTTTCCAAAATTAAAAAAGAATAATCTTTTTGGAAAAATTATTTAAAAGTTAAAAAAATAAACTTTGAACTCGAGAGTCGACACACAATATGTGTTTTTTAGTATATAGGTACTGAAATACATAATGCAATGTTTATTTTATATCACATTAAAGTATATAAAGAATCTTTTTTAAAATATATTATATGGCTCTCAATGACGATTTAAGACAAGTTACTTTAAAAAATATAGAACAACTTGATATAAATAATTTACCTATTTACTCTATTACAAATTCTAAAAGTATTAATTTTATGCGAGAAACTGGGATTGTAGATGATCTTTCGCTAGAAAAAGCATTAGAGGTAGCAGTTTTAGCTCGTGCTAAAAATGATTTATTTGGTCTTTCGAATAGATCAAATTATATGCCTTATATAAAAAGACCGGAATGTTTAGTTTATGCAATTCAACAAGGAGTAATTACAAAAAGAGAACTAAGCAGAGTTAATTTTATCAATAAAGAACCTATTGAGAGTTATTGTAGAAGATATATACAAAATAATTTATTACAAAATCTTAGAGAAGAACTGCTTAAACCAACATCTTTATTGTTAATGGGCGGAGATACTGCCGGACAAAGGGCATATTTTAATTTCGCTTAAGTTTGTTGAAAGTGGACAAGTTTCATCTAATTTAAATATCTGTAAACATTAGCTAGAAATATGATTATAGTAAGTGCATGTTTAGCAGGAGTGAAGTGTAGATGGGATGGAGAAGCTAAACCGTGTAAAAAAATTATGGATTTAGTTAAATGCGGTAAAGCAATTCCGGTTTGTCCTGAGCAATTAGGGGGATTATCAACTCCTCGTATTCCAAGCGAACAAAAAGGAAATAAAGTTTATTCTAAAGACGGAAAAGATTTAACTGCAGAATTTGAAAGGGGAGCAAAAGAAGGACTAAAAATTGCTAAACTTTCTAATTGTAATGAAGCTATATTAAAGTCTAAATCACCTTCTTGCGGATGCGGAAAAGTTTATGACGGCAGTTTTTCTGGGAAATTAATTAAAGGCGACGGACTTTTTGCAGAACTTCTTAAAAAAAATGGAATAAAAGTATTTACTGAAGACGAAATCTAATAAAAAATAATGACAAATCTAGTTTCTTAATTCTGGAACAACACTATAAAGTTCATCTGCAATTTGCTTAACTGCCGGTATATGACCATATTGCTGTAAATGAGATATAATTTCCTTTGTAGATGGGTCATTAACAATTTCTGCAATACCATCTTTTCTAAAGTTTTCAAGTGGAAGTGGCTCTAATGAGGTCGAATCTGATTTTGCATATAGAGGATTTATTTGTCTAACTAATCTCATATGATTGTCATTTTGCCTTATTAAAGCATGTTGCGTTTTCAATAAATCTAAGCTTCGTATAAATTTGTGAGCCTCATATATAGTTCTAGTAATTTCATGCGTTTGTTGCTCGGTATATCCTGTCATTTTACATCAACAGCTTAAAAAAAATAGGGGGTTTTTAAAGTTGAGCCTTTAAATTCTGAAAGATTAATATAAATTTCTAAACAATATAGACAAATATTTATCTTTTTATACTAATTAAGCATTACAGTACTGGAAATACTTTTTATCACAAAATATTCCTATACGAATATTTTAATCACGATTCTATTTAAAGAGATGCTTAAATAGATATTAATATTGGGTAAGATTTGATATTTATAGCTAATTTTGATATTAGTAATTTATAATCAAATAAAGGGGTAAATAAAAATGAAAAAAAACTATACATTTACAAGTGAAAGTGTGACAGAAGGACATCCTGACAAAATATGTGATCAAATTTCAGATGCAATTTTAGATTCTTTACTAGCTCAAGATCCAAATTCCAGAGTTGCAGTTGAAACTTTAACAACAACTGGAAGTATTCATGTAGCTGGAGAAGTTACAACAAAAGGTTATGCTGACGTTCAATTAATTGCAAGAAAAGTTCTAAAGGAAATTGGATATACTGACCCAAGATTTGGAATTGACTGCGATGATGCAGGAGTTTGGGCTGCAATTCATGCACAAAGTCCAGATATTTCTCAAGGTGTAAATTCTGATAAGGATAAAGAACAAGGTGCAGGAGATCAAGGAATGATGTTTGGTTTTGCATGTAATGAAACTAAAGAACTTATGCCTCTTCCAATTATTCTTGCACATCGATTAGCTGAAAAATTAGCTGAAGTACGAAAAAAAGGAATAATTAAAGATTTAGGACCTGACGGAAAAACACAAGTTTCTGTTGTATATGTCGACAATAAACCAACTAGACTTGATGCAGTTGTAGTTGCACAGCAACACCTTGAGAATGTTTCTGAAGTTCAATTAAAAAAAGACATTCTTGAAAAAGTAATAAAACCAATTTGCGGTAAACTTCTTGATGACAAAACAAAAATTCATATTAATGCAACTGGAAGATTCGTAATTGGTGGTCCAGAAGGAGATACTGGTGTTACTGGAAGAAAAATTATTGTTGATACTTATGGTGGAATGGGAAGACACGGCGGAGGAGCTTTCTCTGGAAAAGATCCATCTAAAGTGGATAGATCCGCTGCATATGCAGCTAGATATATTGCAAAAAATATTGTAGCATCAGGAATTGCAGATAGATGTGAAGTACAACTCTCTTATGCAATTGGTGTAGCTGAACCTACTGGAATTTTTGTTGATACATTTGAGACTGGAAAAGTTTCTGATGAGAAAATTGTTGAACTTATAAGAAAACATTTCCCAATTAAGCCAAAAGATATCATTGAAAAACTTAAACTTAAAAGACCGATCTACCAAAAAACTGCAGCATATGGACACTTTGGAAGAAATGATCCTGATTTTACATGGGAAACTACAGATAAAGCAGAATTAATTAAAAAGGAAGTCGGGAAGTAAGACTTACTAAAAGACTATTTTTTATTTTATTTTTAATATTTACTCTTTACATTTATTTTTTAATTCTATTTAACTTTCATTATTTCTATTTTTTCAGGATATTAATCTAGAAATAGTTTTTTAAACCAATATTTATTCTTTTGTCCCATGAATAAGACCAATCTGAATGATTTAAGCAAGTTAAATTCTATTGAGACTCAAATTTTCAATACTTTAATGCAAGAAATTCCTGAAATAAGTAAAATGAGAAGAATTTTTGGTGCAAGAAGTTATGATTTACTATTAGAAAATAAATTTTATGAAGGCAATATGGTTATAATCACAACTAGCATTACACCATTACAATCTATTTACGCAATTTCGGCAAATCTATTTTCAGGTTTTGGTCATTTTACGTATAGTGACGAAAAAAAAGGAGAATTAGAATTTAAAGTATTAAATGATCATAATGTTATTCAATATTGGGCAGCTAAATCTTACTCTAAGTCAGATATAAATCCACTGACTCCGTCTTCATTAGAAGAGGAAGCAAAATGTTTTGCTGAAGAGATTGCAGTATCTGCCAAAAAAATTGCAGTGGTTGAATCTCCAAAACGCGGATTTAAACTCCAGGAACTGATAATTTATTATCCTACTAATACAGAGGAGAAATATTCGATATTTTGTGTAGAAAGCACGGAAAGTAAGGAGTAATATTAATGGAGCGATTTAGTAATAAAACAATACATTCTCTTGAGGAGGCACTTGGAATTCCATTCCTATCTAATTTTCCTAAATCTAGATTTGAGTCTAGTAATCATATTGTTTGGACGCATCCAGATTTCGATTGGAATCCAAAAGATTTCTATTTTGATGTACATGCACCAATTGTAGAGAGAAAAAAAGAACTTGATTTAGTCTCTGAAATAAATATTATTGTGAATGAAATATTATCTGAAATAAAAAACTTGAATCCTCATTATCTAAAAAGAATGGAACTAGAAAGGAAGAAAGATTTGCCAAATCTATGCGGAATAGATAAAGAAATGCTTGATCAAGATCCTTTATATAGAAATCAAGTAGATAAAATTATAAAAATATCAAATGACACTGCACTATTATATTCAACGACAAAAGTATTATATTTAGCAAGAAAAATTTCTAAAAATAATAAAAATATAATTAATTTAGGATTTTCTAGTCCGAAAAATGTAGACTTTTTAAAAATACTTATTAATGAATGTGGCAATCCCTCTAATATGACTTTTTTCCTGACATCAAATGCACTTAATGGATTTTTTGAAATTGATGAACAATCTGCAAAAGAAGAAAATTATGTTGCACAATATCAAAAAATTAAATCGATTGCTAAACAGAATGGAGAGGTATTTTTACTTGGTGGTTATGCAGGAGAATGTGTATTAAATACATTACAAGATTTATATAATATTTTTGACACAGTTAATGTCATGTATGATTTTTGCAGAGGACGACCTCAAAATAATTCCTCATTTTCACTTGATTTGTACCCTAATATAATTCAAAAGATTTTGGAAAGAAGTTTAGATGAAAGTAGTCTAAATAAAAAGGTTAAAGTAATTGTTAACGGAGGAAAATCTTTTTTTGAACAAGATTATAAAGTTTTTTTTAATCCTAGATTTCTAGAATACAATAGAGGTCACACTGATATAAAAAAATATGCCCATAAACTAAAATTAGTTTCTGAAAAACACGCAAATAGGCTATTGCAGATTAATACTTAGTTTTGGCATTATAATTCTAATTACTTTTAGATATATTTCGAAAATAATTATCTTTTTCTAATCAAAATCCGAAAATCTTTCGAAAAAAACAGAAATAGGTATTTAAGTAAGATTTTTTTCTATTGTTATAAAGAGTGAAAAAATAAAGTGAGCGATTGCTCAGATCATATTCTGAGATTAGTTACATATTGTAATAATATGGGAGATAAAAATGGGTAGTTTACCTGAAATAAAAAGAACTGTTAAAACGAGTAGACCAGTTACTGGACAAGAAATAGGAGAAGCACTTAAAAAATTATCAGATCCCGCTAGCGGAGATCAGTATGAACAAAGACTTTTAAGCGATGATGATGGAGATTGTAGATATAATTTAGAATTGCAAAGTGAAACTCCTGGTAGAAATGTTTATGTCGTAATTGGAGATCATGAGAGCAGAAGAGTTAAACTTGATAAAGAATATTCCAAAGTTTGCCTTGTAACTTCATATTATTCATCAAGAAGCGGACAACCTGAGAAAAAATATACGCCTCAAGATATTGTGAAAAGTGTCGAGGAATTAAGAGTAGGACTTGAATTTCTATTAAGAAATCAACAAAACTAAGTCTAAGCAATTTAATTTTTTTGTTTTATTTCGTATTAATTGGTTTTGTTAAAATAATGTAGAGTATATGAAAATATATAAATCAGCAATAACAAGAGTAATATTATAGTAGATAGTAACAATAATAGTCATATTTGAAAAAATGTCAATACAGAACCTATTGGATGGAAAAGTCCACTACAATCAAAGGCTTTCGGAAGAGTTCGATAAAGATTTAGTTAGTTATGATGCTCAAGGTAAATTAATTCCTCCTACTGGAAGCAATTTATTATATTTCTTAAAAAAAGACCTGACGTATCCGTATGAACAAAATACTTCTGCTATTGAAAGCACCATGGGAATTAGTTTTACCGACCAAGATATCAGACAAACTATACAAAAGGATTCTAAATTACAGCAGTCTATTTCACAAGAACCAGTATTGCGAAATGCACTTACAAAAAATAATCAAACATTAGAAAACATTACTTTTGAAACGTATCTCGACATGGGAGAAGCGGCTTTGACTGAACTGAAATTTAATAATTATATTCGGTTTTCAACTAATAAAGTTAGAGCTTATGCAGAAGTTTCTCAAGATCAAAAAAAATATTTTGATAGAACTAGAAATACAGGATATGAAACTAATTTAAGAGATTTATTTATTGGAAATGCTGGTGAGCGAGCAATGCAAGAATTAGTATTTGCTCTAGATAAAGAGTCAATTGCAAGGTCATTTTTAATGCATAATGCGTCAATTCCTCAAGAAGAAAAAGATTCCCTTGTTTGGTTTTATAACATTAAAGATATGAAATATGATAAGAAAAGCTTAGGAGTAAGATCGCAAAGAAATTTTTCAGGGAACTATTTATACGGAAAATACCGAATACAAAATAGAAGAGAGTCTATTGCAGATTATGTGGCATTTTTTAATAATATTGGTCATCATATTTTTTATCTAACTGGAATAGTTGAAAAAGAGTTTTTACGAGGAGGAATTGGAAGCGAAGATTTTAATCCTATGTTAAAATTTCCTTTTCCTGAACATTATTATTTTCTAGATATTTATCAGGCGTACAATGTCCCGTTTGATTTTACAGCAACTGACCCGAAGATAATCGCGCAGATAGAACAGCAGCAAAAATTAAAACTGCAAGAAGCATTTTCAAAAAGAATATCACCAGAGCTTTTCTTTGATAACCTTAAAAATATGTCGGCTAAAAAATAATCTTTTGAGATTTAATTAGTTTAATTATTTCTTTAGTTTTGGCAACAAACCGAAAAAAATGACTTTTTCTGACACTTAATCCGAATATCTTTCGGAATTAACGAAAATAGGTATTTAAGCGAGAGATTTTTCTTATTTATTAAAAAGGTGGGCGATTTTTCAGATCATATTCTGAGATAGTTACATATTATAATAAATATGAGAGGCTAAAATGTTTAGTACATTACCAGACGTAAGAAGAACAATTAAAACAAGTAGACCTGTTACAGGACAAGAAATTGCAGAGGCACTTAGTAAATATGTACAATTTGAAAGCGATGATTTGTATACACAAAGTATTGCTCAAGATATTGATGGCGAGTGTAAGTATTTTATAGGAATTAAAAGCGAAATTCCTGGAAGAAACATATCCGTCGCTTATGGTGAGTCTTTAGAAGATACAGATATTAAATTAAATGAAACGTATTCTAAAATTGGAATTAGAAGTTCATGTTATGTGCCTCTAACTTTGAAAGAATTTGCGAAGTTTACTGATAAAGATATTGTTGAAAGAATGAACGATATGAAATCTGATCTTGAAGGATTACTTAATAATCTGCAAAATTAGTAATAAGAATAAATTATTTTTTTATTTTTTATTGTATGTTATTTTTTCTATTTATTGCTGCTTTTATTAATCCTAAAAATAATGGTGCCGGTTTAGCTAATTGACTTTTTAATTCTGGATGAGCTTGAGTTGCAACAAAATAAGGATGGTCTTTTTGATCTAATTCAATAAATTCAACAAGAGTTCCATCAGGAGATACTCCGCTCAGAATTAACCCTTTCTCCTCAAGGATTTGATGATAATTAGGATTTACTTCGTATCTGTGTCTGTGTCTTTCAGATACTTCATCTGAATTGTAGAGTTGTTGTATTAAACTACCTGGCTTAATGTATGCTGTATAAGCACCAAGTCTCATAGTACCGCCTTTTGTTATAATCTTTTTTTGTTCTTCGAGAATATCAACTACTGGAGTACACTTTTCGTCTATTTCTGTTGAGTTTGCGTTCGGTATATTGCATAAATGTCTTGCAAATTCAATTACTGCCATTTGTAATCCAAAACAAATCCCTAAGAAAGGAATTTTATTTTCTCTGCATATTTCAATTACTTTAATTTTTCCTTCAGTGCCTCTTGATCCAAATCCGCCTGGAACAATTACTCCATGAACTCCTGCTAATGAGTCTTCAATTAAATCTTCTTTTTCAGTATCAACCCATTTTAATTTTATGTTAACGGAAAGATTAGCAGCACAATGTTTTATTGCTTCTAAAATACTTGCATATGAATCTTCAAGTGACGTATATTTTCCTGCAATTGCAATAGTTACTCCATGATTTGTGATTTTTGCAAGTTCTTTATTTTTTATTAAATTTTCCCATTCTTCAGTATTTGCATTAACTGGAATGCCTAATTTTTTTTCAAGTAATTTGCACATTCCTTGTCTTTCAAATATCAAAGGAATTTTGTAAACATCATCTACATCAACACCAGAAATAATTTCATCATGACATAAATCAGAGTAAACTGCCATTTTTCGTTTTACATGATCAGTTAACATTTCACTGCATCTTGCAATTATCATATCTGGCTCAATTCCTCTTTGTCTTAACATTCCTATACATTGTTGAGTTGGTTTTGATTTTTGCTCGTTAACACCTGATGGAATTGGAACATAAGTAAGAAGTACAAACATAACATTTTCTCTACCTACTTTTCTTGGAAGAGTTCTTGCAGCTTCAATATATAGTTCATTTTCCATATCTCCAATGGTTCCGCCAATTTCAATTAGAACTACATCTGCTTTAGTTTCTTCGCCTACTTTGATAAAATGATCTCGAATTGAATTAGATACATGAGGAATAAGTTGAACCGTTTTTCCAAGATAATCTCCTTTTCTTTCTTTTTCTCTAATTTTCTCATAGACCTTACCCATAGTCAGGTTCCAGTCAAATTTGCAATTAATACCTAAGAATCGCTCGTAATGGCCAAAATCCATGTCTACTTCGCCACCATCATCTAAAACGAACACTTCACCATGTTCAACAGGGTTCATTGTGCCTGGATCTACGTTAAGATAACCATCACATTTAATCGGAACAACTTTATACTCTGAAGAAAGTAATCTTCCTATACTAGCAATTGCAATACCTTTACCTAAACCAGATAAAACTCCGCCGACAATTACAACATATTTTCTTTGCATTCATTATCTTTGGAAGGGGGGTTTTTAAATAAAATTGTAATGGGAATTATATGTTAGAGAATATAGATAAAGAGGTTCGGGGATATTTATTTTTCTTGACTATTTAGGACTTAATTCTAATAAATATTTTAATTCATAGAGAGATTTGATTCTTAAAGAAGGATTTATATCAGGATAAGTATGTTCTCCTCTATCAACTAAAACATCAAATACTTTTGCATTTTTTGCAGTTTCTACGTCTTCATCAGCATTTCCCACATAAAGGCACGCAGTGTTTTTTACACCCAATTGGCGCATGCATTCTTCTAATGCCTCCGGATGCGGTTTTTGTTTGTATTTACTTAAACTATTGGCACTTACTATTGCATTAAAATTATCTTGACCTATCATACCAATTTCTAATTCTATAATATGATCAGGAGCACCAGTAACTATTCCAATTTTTATTCCCTGCTTTTTTAATTCTTTAATAAAATCTGTATCTGCATAAGGTTTAGTCATACTTTTTCTTAATTCAATTGTGTCATGTTCTCGATATTTTTTCCAAAATACTATAGGATCTAATCCGAAGGTCTCTTTAATCAATATATCTCGTCTTGCTTCAAACCAAAATCTATCAATGTTATGTTTAGACGAAGTAATTCCTAACTCTTGTAAAGTACGACCTACTAATTGATATCTGTGCTCAGGGTCAGTACCAACTAAAGTACCATCTAAATCAAAAATAACTGCTTCGTATTGCATAAAGGAAGAGAACAAATAACATATTATAAAGCTATGTGCATAAATATTAAATGTATTTTATAATCACACAATGTCTTAATGCATGCATCCAAAGATAAACTTTATATTCTCAGTAAAATATAGAAGAAATATGACAAACGTCTTCATTATTCATGGTGCATACGGTAATCCTGATGAAAATTGGATTCCTTGGCTTAAAGGCGAACTTGAAAAACTAAATTATAACGTGATTGTTCCTAAATTTCCTACGCCTGAAAATCAAAATCTTAAAAATTGGCTTGATGTGTTTTCTAAATATAATAACGATAAATTTCTTAACTCAGATACCATTTTTATTGGGCATAGTATTGGTGTTGCATTCTTACTGAATGTTCTTGAAAGTAAGAAGATGAAAAAAATAAAATCTGCATATTTCATTGCTGGGTTTACAGGAAAATTAAATAATCCTAAGTTCGATATTATAAATGAAAGTTTTGCTAATAAAATTTTTGATTGGAATGCGATGAAAAGCAATTGCAATAGAATATTTGTTTATCATTCGGATAATGATCCTTATGTTCCACTAGCTAAAGCAGAGGATTTAGCGAAAAATCTGAATGTGAAAGTTAATTTAGTTAAAAATGCAGGACATTTTGGAACAAAAGCAGGATATACTAAATTTGAATTACTTCTTGAGAAAATCAAAAAAGAAATGTAATTAAGAAAAAATCTATTTTCGTATCCATACTTTATAATTTGGAAATAATCGAATTGAGTTATAAATATATGAATTTCCCTTTCTATTTCTATACTGAGGGTTACCTGTTTTTAATCTAAACTCAGGAATGTTTGATAGAATACATGGACTTGCAGGAATGATGCTTGGCAATTCTTTTGAAAGTTCAGTTTTTTTACTAATATCTACAGAATGATTAGTCCACCAGTTTCTTAAAGTATCAGAACTTGGATAACTTGATTCAATTAATAATTCGAAACAAGAAGGCAAACGGACCTCTATGTGTGTTGAATGGCCGTAGAAAAAAATACCATTTGGCGTTATACAGCGTTCTAATTCTTTTCCAATGCCAATTGGCGACATCATTGGATGAGGAGAATTTAATGTAACCATATCCAAACTTGAATCATCAAATGCAAAAGCAGAGTATTCGGAATTAATTCTATGAATGCCAGGTTTATTTCGTTCACATAATTCAAATGCTTTTTCTCTTGAGACTACTTTAATAAATTGAGGTAAGTAATAATGATCTTTCCAATCTGGTTCTCCACAAAAGACTAGTAAGTCCTTATCTTTGTTTAAAGAAACTAAATTTTCTGCAAATCTTAAGGTTCCTGCACCTATATCTAATATTTTTTTGACCATGAGTTACGATTACAAAGAAAATTAATTTGCTTTAAAACTTTTTGATATTAATTAATAAGACGCTACTTGTTGTTCCTTTCAATTTGATCGAATTCTTCCATTAATAATTCTGCGACAGTTAATGGTTTTTTCTCTAATTTTTTTATTACTTTCTCATCTATTAATTGCTCATTTCTAAGAACATTAGGATCTTTTAATTCTCCTTTAGCAGTTCTTTCATCATTTTCTTTTAATTCCATATCCATTATTTTTTCAAGAATATCATCTTTTTGTACTTCAGTTTCTGCTATTTTCTTTTCTTTTGCGTACAGTTTAGGAGTTTCAAGTTCTTCTTCTAATTCAACGTCTTCAGGATCATCTCGTTCACTTTTAATTAATTTTAGTTCTTTAGACAGTTCTTTTGCTTCTTCGTCTTCACTAGTTTTGTCAGTAGAGTTGAAGCTATTTTGACCTTCAACTAAATATTCAGAACCAGCTTCATTTTTTTCATATTCAATATGTCTAATTTCTCCAAGAATCTTATTTTTAAAATTTGGATCAGCTTCAGCCTCTTTGTCCTCTTCTGCATCAGGGTCAAAGCTAAGTTCATTATCTTTTACTTTAGCTGCATCAATTCTAAGCATATCTTCAGCCATAATAACAGCATCCATTTTAGTTTTTGTTATTTTTTGAGCTAGAAGTGATTCTGCAAGCCTATTTACTTTTACTCTAAAATCTGGATCTTCACTCATTTTTGTTTAGGTACTATTATAATTAATTATACATAGAGATTGATAGTTATAAAGTTTATTGATGAATAATTTAAAACAGAAAGAAAAAATTATAATAATCTTAAAAGAAAGGCCTATTTATTTCTTACCGCATCAACAACTGTCAAGAAGTCTAACTCAAATCCTACTGCTGGGACTTCTAAACCAAATGCAGTTAATGCTTCTGGGTTAATTTGTCCAACTTGACCAATTACTTCTCCACCAAGCAAGATGTTTGCAAATCTGCCTTCCATGAAAAGTTTGTTTTTCAATTTCGGAGATTTTATTTCTATTGCTAAATTTAGATTGCTAAATAAGTATTCTAAGACTTGTTTTGCGTAAGTGTATTCTGTATCTTTGTCTGCGTAAATGAATGCTAAGTTTCTGCCTTCATTGATTCCAGTATCAGTTTTTTGAAAGATGTCTCTTTGGAATGTGTTTCCTACTTCAAAGAATCCTTGAGGGTAAGATCTGTTTCTATTATTTCTTAGTGCGTCAAGTAAGCTTGGTAACATTAAGTTTCTTAAGTAATCGTATCCTTCAGCAACTGAGTTTGCAAGTTTAACACTACCTTTATCATAAATTTGATGTTCGCCAACTAAACAATATGTGTTTGTTTCGAATAGTCCAAGTCCGCTTAGGATTTCTGCAACTTTTACTTTTAACATTTCAGCTGGAGCTCTTGAGCCAACTGTTGCACAATTTGGAATTTTTGGCTGGAATTTCTTAAATCCATAAGCAATTGCAATATCTTCAACGAAATCAATTTGATGTAATACATCTGCTCTATATGCAGGAGTTAGAACTTCTTTTTTCTTGGAATCGTAATCGTGACCCATTTTTTCTAAACAGTCCGCCATTTGTTTTTCAGTTAATTCTAAGCCTAATATTTTGTTAACGTAATGAAGATCAATCTTTTTTCTTGTTGGACTAAGGTCTGGAGAATCTTTTGTCCAATCTTCATGCTCATTAATAAGTTCAACAGAATAAATGTGTCCGCCCATATCTGCTAATGATGTTACAATCATGTTTAGACATATGTCTAAAACTTTTTGATTAAACCCAGAGCATTCAATGAAAACATCAACTGTGTCATATGAAATTTTTCCAACATTATGAGAATTAATAATCGGAGGCATACTCAAAACTTGATTGTTTGCATCTAAAAAGATAGGAAATTTATCTTTTCCTTCAAGTAAATAAGCATATTCTCTTCCAGTTGGATGTTGACTTAAAATTTGAAGTCCAGTAATTGCATGAGGCATTTCTAATGGTTGGAATTTAATTTTACTCGGTTCTTCTGCTACAAATCTAATTGGAAACTTAATTTTTTCCATTGGATAAACTCCAATTGCACATTTTTTTCTATTTCTACCGTAGGTAATATGAAGTTTTTCTTGGATTTGAACTATTTCTTTTATTTTTTCATCATCGAATTTTAATCCTTTTACTATCGCACAAGCAGTAAATGGTCGCACTTTTGCAACAGATTTTTCAACAATTACTTTCATGCCACTTGATTTAATATTGTATTTTGCAAGTCCCTTGTGAACTCCAAGATAACTTGATAATGCTCTTCCTAAACCTTGTTCAGAAAGCATATCTGGTCTATTAGGGAAAATTTCAACATCAATTTCAGAATCATTAATTTCTTCAAGCGCAGTTCCCAAATAAGTAATAGCTTCTTTAAGTTCTTCTTCAGTTAACTTCTTACCTATCTTATGTTCAATTGCGTTTCTGTTTAATTTTACTGTTGGCATTTGTTCTCCATTGATTATGTATTATCATATTAACTATTTCTTAATTTTCATGTTTATTGGTAAATTTAATCCGTTTAGTTTGTTGATTTTTTTTATTTTTATATATAATAATGATCCACAAAAAAGACCACTAACCCAAACATATTTAGGTACTGTTTTTGATTTATGAGTTATTTTTATTCCAAAAAAATGCTTTTTAATTGAAGTTATATCTTGAAATAGCAATTTGTATTCTTTTCCAAAAACGTTAATAACTAAACTATTTGAATATAAAAATAATTTTGAAAAAGGCCAACTAACTTCAAGGATTTTTCCTAAATAACCAGATTTAGTCTGCCCTTTAGCTAAAACTAATCTGATATTTTTCTTTAACAAACAATCTTCTAGCTTGACTTTTTCTTTATTTTGTTTTTTTACCATTTTATTTTTTTATATTTTGAATGTTTTTATTAGCATTATTTGACTTTTCTTATGATTTATTCCGCTGTATTATTTTAGCATCTCGAAAATGCTTTATTTTTGACTTTGAAAGTTCTGTTTCCCCGTAAGGGACAAACCCCAACAACGAACTTGATTGTTTTATTGGGAAGGCATTTTCGCCTTTGTGATGCTAAAATAATTATTAATTGTGACGGACTTTTTGTACGATATTGCTTTATTTATTCTCACTTAACTTTGTCCAGCTTTTCATTTCTTTTAGCTGTTTTATGTCGTTTTTGTATAAATCTCTTAAATCGTGAAGATCGAAGTATTCTACAATTATTCTTTCCATTCCTAGTCCCCATGCTAATACTGGGACTTCTTTTCCGATTAGTGTGATTGTTACTTCTGGTCTAAATATTCCTGATCCGCCTAGTTCTATCCATTGTTGTTTTTTTGGATTGTAAACTTCTACTTCAGCGCTTGGTTCAGTGTAAGGGAAATGTCCTGGTCTTATTCTTACGTCAGTAAATCCCATTTTTGCGAAGAAAAGTTTTAGGTAACCCAAAAGGTTTTCCATTGTAGCATCTTCATCTACAACAATTCCTTCAACTTGATTGAATTCAAATAAATGTTTCCAGTCTGGAGTTTCATTTCTAAATACTTTGTTTACTGAGAAGAATTTTCTTGGAATTATTTTCCCATTTTCATCAGTTTTCAATTGTGATGCGATGTATTGTGCAGAAAGAACTGTAGTATGAGTTCTAAGCATTACTTCGGATGAGAAATCTTTGTCCCATTTTCCGCCCCAACCAGATGAACCTGTATCAGCTCCATTTTCATGGACTTCTTTTACTTTTTGTGATATTTTTGGTAGAGTTCCTTTTAATATTTTCTTTTCATCTTCAAAGTCTGCTACAAAGAAACTGTCTTGCATTTGTCTTGCTGGATGATCTTGTGGTACGAATAATGAATCTAAATCCCAAAAGCCAGTCTGGCAAACGTTTCCACTCATTTCTTCAAATCCAAGTTCAACCCAAATTTGTTTCATGTATTCAATTGATTGATTAACGAAATGTTTTTTTCCACCTTCAATCTTTGGAACTGGTCCTTCTACATCAAAGTGTCTGAATTCTTTATCTTTCCAAGAACCATCTTTTAGCATTTCAGGAGTTAGTTTGTCGGTGAATTCAGTTGATTTTAGTTTAGCTATTGCTTTCTTACAAGCTTCACCTTCTTTAGTAATATTAACTTTAACACTTTTAGTTTCATCTATCTTAACTATATCTTTTCTTTTTAGTAATGTGTCAAATGCGAATTTTTCTTCTGGTTTGATGCTAGTTTCAATAGAATCAGTTATGATAATTGGGAAATGTTTTGCAAGAAATTGTTCTTCTAGACCAGGTTTTTCAAGTAATTTCTTTCCGATTGGTGTTATTTTAGCTTGAAGTTTACCATCAGCTGACTTAGAAATATCAATTGCAACTTTTCTTTTTAGAACTCCAATTATACTATTAAGTTCGCCAGAATCTAATCCTGAAGTCTTTGCAACTTCATCAATATCAGTAAATTCAGCTGTTAATGCCTTAAGTAATCTGATTTCAGGAAGACCTTCTTTTTTGTATTTTAATCCGAATTCTCCTAAAACGATTGCTTTACTAGAAGTATTTTCTGTAGTAATTAGATTCTTATTAGAAAGCCATTGGAATGCTCGTTTAACTTCAATCTCTTGAAGTCCTGATTTCTCAACTAACTCTTCTAACATCGTTTCATTATGTAGAACTTTTAGAACAGCAATCTCATATGGATGCAATGTTTTTACTGTGTTATCTGCATTATCAGTCATGAATATTCATTCCTTCTTTATTGCTTGTCTTTATATTAATCGGTTATATTAATAGTGTTTTAAGTTAGATATTATAAATATTTGGATGTAATTAAGTATTTTTAAGCAGAAGTATTATTAAAAAAAGTATTCTTCGAAATAAGATTATCTATTGATTATTAACTACTTCATAACCATTAGGAGTTGAATTTAATATTATAACTGGAGGTTTTTCTAGATTTTTATCAATAAAGTAAGGCAATACAACTAATTCATCTAGACTCTTTAAAGTATAACTTTTATCGGAAATTCCTCTTATTATTTTCTCTCCAACTTCAAGAGATATACCCATATATACTCTAAATGGAGGATGACTAACGGCTCTAACACCTGTTAATTGAATGAATTCATCTGAATTTACTGGATATAGAAAAGTCTCAAATCTATCATTAGAGGAACTCCTAGAAACAACTGCTGCTAAATTGCCTCTACAGTCTTCTTTAATTTGTCCACCAAAAAAAGCTCTCATAATTTTAAAGGAATATAATTATTTTTATAAATGTTGGGTTTGTGTTACTATGGCTTAATTAGAATTAAGAACTTTGAAATTGGTTGAATATGAGGCATTAACTCAGATACTTTCTCGGAATCCATTCCGAATTTTTTAAACAGCAAATTATCAAATGACTGATGAAACTAGATTATTAAGGATGTTTTAACTAACTTTTGCTTTCAAGTAATAAAGCTTTCTTTGCCAGTTAACATGTCTTTATAAACTAATGTGCATTGGCAACGAAAGGACTAAAGCAGAACAAATATCTTGTCAAAGTGTAACATATTTTGTTACACTTAGTAATCGCGGTTCCTTTGAAACCATACTAATTATATGGAGGGAAACTATGTGTAAATGTTTCCCTTTTAAAAACAACAAGAGTCTAATAATAAAAGAGTTAAATAGTTTAGGAAATGCTAACGGAGGCAACGAGTCTGGTGGTTGGTATAGTCCTTACTCACGCCGTTGTCGCTGTACACGCCATCGAAGCTATCGTAGAGAGCATACCAGACATAGTCCTCTGGATAGCCTGAATTCTCAGTACTAGACCAATAACTCGTGCTTTCTGCAAAACCAGTGACTGTTCCTCCTGGAGTTACAAATTGATTAGTTAGACCATCAATTAGCTGTTGTTTTGCAGGTAGATACCAATCAGTATGACCACCATAATCTAAGGTATCACAATAGTCAGCGGCGGGATAGTCACCCGTTGAATGGGTCATGAGATGAATGGTATTAGCAGCACCATCAGTGTCATTTTGAGCACCAGTTGTTACTCCGGTTGGTCCCCAGGTTTTATCACTGACGGCAGGAGACCAACAATCTGGATTTGTCGGATCGCCACAACCAGCTACTACCGCTGTCCATTTCGCATACAAAGTCACATTACCTGAACCCATTGTATAAGAAACATTATCGGAATAATTTGAACCAGAACCATTTGCTAAAGTGTTCCAACCATTAAAAGTATAATTAGTTCTTGTAAAGTTATTTGCTGTTAAATTTGCAGATGCATTTTCTTGAATTGTTTGAGCACTCATTGAACCAGTACCACCATTTGAATTAAAAGTAATTGTATGAGATGGTGTTTCTGGAGGAGTTTCCGGAGGTGTAACTTCTCCTTGAGAACCAGAAGTTGCAACTGCACTTCCTTCATTTCCTGCAGTTCTACTAGCACCCATATTATCAGTGTAAGTAACTCCAACCATTGGAGTTTGTTTGCTTGATAAAGTATAAGTTGAAGTGTTTACGACAGAACAAGTAATAATCATACTTTGACCTATATTTAACACAATTGGTAAAGATGGAACTGTATTTGAAGAATTACAAGTTAAGTTATCATCTTGATTTACTCTGAATTCAGTTACTGTTATAGTATCATAATAATTATTTTTTAGTTTGAATAAAGAGGAATCTGTTCCAATTGAATAAGATTCAATACCAACAGTATCAGATGCTAATTTTAAATCAGAAACTTTTTTGCCAGAACCTGCACCAATTCCTGGAAAGCCACCCATTGTGTTGACGACGACAAGAGCGATAACTATAACGACTGCTAATATTATAAGATACTCAGTAGCTGTCTGCGATTTTCTCATTAATAATAATTTTATAATAAAAGTATTTAATTCTTCCGTTACCCCCCCCCCCCGTGGTTAAAACGAGAAATATTTAACTTGAAAAAAGCTTGGTATTTGAGAAACAACTAAAAAATAAAAATACTTATTCAAACTTCTCAATTATCGCATTTACAATTGCATCATATATGAATTTAACTTGTTCATTATGCTTGTATTCTTCGCCTAGTTTTCTAAGGTCAGTAAATATTATTCCTTTGCTTGCTAATAGATGCGCGAAACTTGAACTTGTTAGATATTCTAAGAATTGGCAGACGTTTCCTGGATTTTTTCTGTAGTTGCCACGTTCAAAATCTATAAAATTTACTTCTATTTTTGGTTTATTAGAGACATTATTGAAAGTATTTTCTTTTTCTCCGTTTTTCTCTCCATTCTTTTTTCCGTTTGTTTTCTTTTCAACTGATTTATTATGAATTATTTTGTTTACAAGTATGTGTTTATAGGGATGAGTCATTTCTTTCTTTTCAAAGTTAGCTAAATCCATTTTTCTACAGATTTGAAGAGATTGAAGTATTACTTCTTTGATTTCTTCAGTTGTTGCAGTTGCAGTAAAATCTTCAATTCGTTTGCCTTCAACAAACTCGTAAACTAGGAAATTACCTTCAGAGAACAGATATTTTGGCTTTAGATTAATTTTATTGACTAATTTCATATTATGTATTTCTTTAATAATAGAAGTAGGAGCTTTTAGATTTCCTAACATTTTGATTCCTACTTTTAATGTAGAATTTCTACCATCCGTTTTATCCCCTACAAATATTTTTCCACGTTTACCTTTTGCTAGAAATGTAATGTTTTTAATATTATGAGACTCTAATTTTTTTAACATGTCGGTTTTCCAGATTCGGTAAACGTAAAGTTCTTCACCCATAATTTGTTTTTTTCCAACTAAATCATAATCCAATAAATAGGAATTAACTTTGTCTAAGATTATTTTTGGTTTTGAAAGAATCGAAAATAAAAGATAGCAATTACCTTCTTCTGCTAGATAGCTATTCATTTGTTCTAAGAACTGAAGAATTACTTCATAGCCATGCTTTCCGCCTACTAGCGCTTTCTTCTCATAATTATCAATCTCGCCATTTTGTTCTGGCAAGTAAGGAGGATTAAATACGATTAAATCAAATTTCTGATCAGGAACTTCTGAAAATAAATCTGACTCAATTACTTCCCAATTAGGATTTATAGCTTTCTTTGTTTTGTCTTCTTTATTTGATTCTTTAACTCTAATTAACTGTTCAGATATTTGTTCTCTAGTAATCTTAATTGCATTTGGATTTATATCACATGCAATATGTTCTTTAGAATGTAAAACTATTTCTTTAGATAAAACTCCTGAACCGCAACCGATCTCCAGCGAGGTATCTATCTGTCTAACGTTAAGTTCTTTTTTTAAAACTTCAAGCATCAATTCGCTATCTTCTGAAGGCAAATAATAAAAGTCGTCCATGAAAGTTATCAAGCAGCTCAGGTTTAAAAACTTGTCTTTCTAACGTAGAAATTCAATTAATTCGAAGAAAATTCTTGCTTTACTGGTTCTAACTGAATGTAATTTCGTTTTTCTCTAAATAGATGACGTACACATATCATACCCCAACCACAAGGAGTTGTTTTGTATAACTCTATTGCTGCACTGTAGGCTCTGTCTCCCGCATTTCCGTATTCAACAAGTCTTGTGTAGTCATCTACTTTTTGTTTATAGGTTCCAATAAGAACTCCGTATTTATCAAAAAACGGTTTGTATTTTGGGCGAATATTCGCAATACCTAAATTAGTTAACAAAGGTAAGGCTATTGAATTTACAGAGCCTTCAAACGGAGTTGCCCAATTAATTAATATTTTTTCAAGAACACTTATTTTTGGCGTTGAATACAAATCTGCTAAAACTGAGCTCATACTTACAACAAAATCGTAAGTATTTTTAAATTTTGCGTATTGTATCCACCCGATAGTTATAAAAAGCGAGAATTTATCCTTTCTTATCAGAAATAATGCATAATTTTGACAAAATAAAATAAAAAGACAAGAAATGACACTAGACGAAGTATTAGTTGGAAATAAGGTTTTACTTACTGATATTAAAGTAAGAGATAATCGATTTGAAGATAAACAGCTTCAACTTAGATTTAAAGGGCTTTCTGATGTTTATATTCCTCACACACATACTTATTATACGGTTCCACTTGCAAAAAAAGACGCAGAAAAATTAATTCAAGAATTAAATCAGCCTAAAATTGGAGATAAACCAAATCCATTTTATGATTATCGAAATACTATAGCAACTGTTAATCAATATTATACTATCGTTCAAATTAGAGCACCAAGAGTTGTATCTGATGATTTTAAAGATTTAATTATTTCATCTAGATTTAATAAGGAAACTGAACAAAAAGAAAAATACTTTAGACTTGAGAAAAAAACAGGAGATAAAAAAAGGCAAGGAAAACAAGCTTTTGTATGCGAGCATTATAATAGGCAAGCTAGATGGAATATTGGATATGATGATTATTTTCTTCAACCCGGAACTTTGTATGACGTAGATGATCCAAAATTAGTTGAAACTTTAAAGGAAAAAAGACAATTAGAATTAGTAAATTTTAGAATTCACGAAATATTAAAAAATACCGTAGAAGGAAATGATTCTAAGGCTAAAACAATCAGATCAAATTTGATTTCTCGTCTAAGAAATGCATTTTTGGAACATGACGACACAGATAATGCAGTAAGTGTTTTACAAAGATCTTCGTATTGGAAACACATTAATGAGCCTTTGCTTGCTAGTGCGCATGAATTAGTTCAACGAGAAAAAGCACTACAAATTAAAATTCAAGGATATGCAGATTTAAGATTAGAAAATAAAACTTACAAAATGTATTTGAAAAGAAGACCTAATTTTATTACAGATAGACAATTAAATATAGACGAGTGGAGAGGATTAAAATATGTTCTTCTAGATATTGAAACTCCTAAATTTATGGAGAATGATTTTGATATAACTCAAATTTCAGCTCAACTTGTTTGTAATGGTCAAATATTAGAAAGTAGAGTATATAATAAAACTCCAATTACAAAAAAGGAAATTAAGGGCAGTAAAGTATTTTCAGGATATGAATTCGATAAAGATATGATTGATGCTTTCTCGTATTGGATTGTGCAAGAAGGAATTGATGTTCTTGTTGCGTATAATAATAAGTTTGATTTTGGTCATTTAAGAACTAGAGGAGAATTTGCAACTGGAGAAACTAGAGAATCACCAAAGATGGATAGCAATAAACCTTTTTTTGAGAGATTTGATATTCCGACAGGATTTTGTTTTGATGGACTTCGAATTGCACAAACTCTTCTTAGAGGATTTCCTAATTCTAAATTAGAAAGTTTTTCTAGATTCATATATGGAGATGAAGGATATCATAAAGAAATAAGTTATGAAGAAATGTATGAGCTACAATTACTTTCAGAAGGACGAAAAGTAGATATATCGGATACAGTTAAACAAAAGTTAGAAAAATATTCTGGAATGAGCTTAGAAAATCTCATATTAGAAAAGGAAAAGATAAAAAATGTTGCGTCTGAAATTATTGTTAGTTATGTGTGCGACGACACATCTACTATATACGACATTCTATTCGGAAATCCTTTAGTAGGAAATTGTCTTAGTTATGTACAAAAAATGGCGAATGATTTTAAATTAGATTTCACAAGACTTTTATCTTCCGCAAATGGGATGAGCGAAGTTTATGATAGAGGATATTTTAAACACGTAGGAATTCATAGAGACGATATTTATCCAAAAGGAATAAAATATTTTGACGATGAGAAGAAGAGAAATAAAAAAGCACTAAAAGATCGAGTAAATGATTTATTGGACGCTCAAAAGTTGCCAGTATTAAATGGAACTTATAAAAATGTAGAACAAAGATTTATTCCAATAAGTCTTTTAGTTAGAGAATACTCTCATCATGCAACTGACAAAGTAGAGGATTTTATTAAATTTGTTGACGAAGAGTTCAAAAAAGATAAAAATCCTAATGAATTGATTTTTCTATCAAGGTATGCGAATGGATTACTTGAATATGTTCTATCTGATTATGGAAACTACATACGAAAATATTCCTTATTCGACAAGATTAGATGTGAAATGGAAGCTAGACTAAGCCCCACTCTTACAAAATACATAGATACATCAAGAGCGATAGCCGAAGAGATATTAGAACTAATACTTAAACAGAATTATTTTGGTGCACAATCAGATGTAAAAATAACACTTGAAGAATTAAAAAAAGTAAATCAAAGTGTATTTAAAGATTTTAAAGAATACAAAGAATTTAAAGGAGTTATGGATATATTATCCAAGAATTTACTTCAAATCGCTGACAGAGAATCTATTTATAGAGGAAGTTCTCCTTCTAATAAATTAAAAAATGATATCTTAAAAGAGAATAACCAAATTTCAAAAGATTTACGTGAAGAAAACGAAGACCCACAAAATACTGATTTTGAAGCACCTACTACTTTAACTCCAAAGAAAAGAAAGAAATATTCGCCTGAAGTAGAAAATCCTTTTGATAATAATGATTTATTTAGATTGTTCTGGTCTTTTTTCGAACACAAACAAGCACTTGGAAGAGTTGCTGGCGGACATAGAATATTTCCAAACCAATTAGAAAGCATGTTAAAGAAGAGCACAACAGATTTAATTAGCAGTCTTACTTTGACAAGAAATATTATTCAAACTGATTTTCCTTATATGTATACAACAGAGAAAGAAAATATAGAGGACGAAATATATTTTAAAGTTACAGATTCAACAACTAATTATAGGTTGTCACAAGTTCAAACCACAATGGATAGAATATATTTTTCAGACGGTAAACCTCATTTTAAAGAATTTGGTTTTTACAAAGGAATAGATGTAAAGCGAAAACCCGCAAATAATACAAATATTTTCTTTTCTAATGTTTTTAAGACTGCACTTGATTATTTCTTAGAAGAGAAATATAAAGAAGGATTGCAAAAAATAATTGAAGGCGACAAAATATTACAAGAAAGAATTTTAAGAACTTCAAAAAAGCTTCCTGTTTGTGAAGACGAAATAACAGATTTAATATATTACAATAAAAGTAGAAATTGGTATAAAGGAATTGTTGACGGGAAAAAACAAGCTTTTGCACTTCCTAATGCTTATGATTTTGAAATTGATGAACATGGAAAACCATTTATCGAAATGAAATCTGATGGTAAAAAAGAAATATTACCCATACTCGAAGATGGAAAAGGAAAATATTTTGATTTGATTGCAAGTGGAAAAGTAGAAAGAGTAAGAATCCAAGGTTTTGAAAATTATTTCCCTGATTACACTGGATATCTTGATGAATATAGACGTAAAATTAAAGGATTTGCAAAAGGAGCACTTATCAAATTAGCTGAAAGTAAAAATGAAGATGATAAAAAAGTATTTATCGAGGCAACAAGACTTCTAAATGCAAAAGCAGGAGTTATCCCCGTAAATGCAAATACCCCAAAAAGTCAAACTAAAACAAAAAAATCTCGTAGACAATCAAATCCTAATGAAATTCAAGGAATACTTAATCTATAATTTATATAAATAAAAAATATAAAAAATGATTAAATAAAAGAAATAAAAATATTAAAAATAATATCTAAATGATTTAATTATAACTTCTTAATTATATCTCTAGCAGCAATTATACCAGTTACTGCAGCACCAACAATATTTCCGGATACTCCTGCTGCATCTCCTACTGCATAAAGTCCAGTAATATCTGTTTCAAGGGCTTTTGTAGTCAATATTTTATTAGATCTAAATTTAACTTCGGGTGCATATAAGAAAGTTGAGTCTCCGTTTAATCCTGGCAAAACTTCACTAAGCATGTCTAATCCTTCAACTATATTCTTTACAGTTCTATAAGGAAGTGCCATACCAATGTCTCCTGGAACTGCTTCTTTTAAACTTGGATTAATGTGTGCTCTTGCGATTCTTTGAGGAGTACTTCTTCGACCTAATTTTAAATCTTTAAGTCTTTGAATTATTGGTTTTCCACCACCTAAAAGAGTTGCACCTTGTGCAATAAAATTTGCATATGCTCGAGTGTTTTCTAATGGTTCCGTAAGATTAATTTCAGTTACAAATGCAAAATTAGAATTATTTGAATCATGACTAGAGTTAGAATGGCCATTCACACAAACAAATCCATCATATGCTTCAATTGCTACATGACCTCTTGGGCAAGGACAAAACGTTCTTACAAGATCATCATAAGTTGGTGTTCGCATTGAGAATACAGTTTCATACATTTGATCGGCATGTTTTTGCAAGATACTTGCAGGGAATTCAACTCTTACACCTACTTCAATTTTGTCGTATACATCTTTAATATGATATTTTCTTGCAATTTCTTGCATCCATTTGGCATTATATCGTCCTGGAGCACATATAACAGTCTTTCCATAAATTAAGTCTCCATTTAGAAGCCTTACCCCTTTTACAACTCTTGGAACTGTTTGATCAATATCATCAATATTATTAACACCATCAGCATTATCTGCAATTGTTTCAACTATTAAATCAGCAACTTCAGTCTTAGGTAAAACTGTAATTCCGTTTTCAATCAAATATGTTTCCATATTTTGCATTATTTTTGGTAGCTTATCTGAACCAACATGAATAGTTTTTCTTACGTATAGCTTTATGTTATGTTTTTCAGCTTGTTCTACAAATTTATTGACTAGTTCCATATTTTTAGGGTAAAAATCTTGCGGAACTCCAAAATCCAAGAAAACTTGTTGAACATAATCTAAATATAATTGATATTCAGCTTCAGTATAAAGGTGAAGCATTTTCTCATGACTTAATACTGTTGTAAAATGTAATTTACCGTCAGAAAAAGTTCCAGCACCGCCAAAACCAGTCATAACATCGCATTTCTTTCTATTTTCAATTAAGTCGCCTTTGTCAATCAAAAGAACTTTTAGTTTAGAATCCTGCTTTGCAAATTCATGAGCTGCAAAAAATCCAGCAGGTCCAGCACCAACAATAATAACATCATAATCCATTGTAATCCCCCTATACTTATGTTACAGAAAGTAAAAACAATCAAATTAAATAATCTAATCTAATTACTTCTGCGCAATAATAAAAGCTTTAGAATTTAAAAAGAATTCGGTTCATTAAGAGCAATATATCTCAATTATACAAATCGTTCTTTAAATGTTTCAAAGTAAGTAAGAAGTAAGGGTAATAAAATTGGGCCAATAAATATACCTACAAATCCAA
>CAZKZU010000017.1:0-33519 GCA_964557345.1 uncultured Methanosarcinales archaeon | reverse complement strand
GTTGATCGAAGACTTAAACTTCTTGAAAATACTTTAAGTAATATGAGAAGTAAGTTAGAAAACGTTGAAGCAAATCAAATTGATAATAATAGAGATAATAGACGAGATATTAGAGCTCTTGAAGAAGAAAACGATGAGCTTAAAAAAGAAATAAGAGATTTAAAAGAAAATATGAGAATTATTATTACAGATCTTCAAACAGCAGCTAAAGAAGAAGATGTGAAAATTATAAAAGGATATTTAGACCTTTGGAACCCAGTTAATTTTATAACTGTTGCACAAACTAAAAAAGTTGCACAAGATGTTTTTGAAGAAATGCAAGAAGATTTAGAAGAGAAGAAGAAAGGTAAGTAATAAGTCACAAAGAAATAAGAAGTAGCATCATCAAAACTTTTGAGATATAATTTGAAGGTTCGTTCCCGGAGGGATTAATCTCACTTCGTTCCGTAGTTGCAAGACGTGACTTTGCAACCATCCCCTCGCGACGAACCCACAGTGTGAAAATAAAAAGTTTTGACTTTTGGGATGCTACTTCTTATAGTGCAAAAGACTTATTACTTATACAAAATAAGAAAAAATATAAACTACAGTAATAAGAAAATTTATAATAGCGAAGGTGGAATATAATGGAGATGTTTAGCAAAAAGGAAGTTGAGCGAAAAATCCCACTAGGGGAACAAGTACAACAAATGCGAAAACAAAGACTTACAGATAATCAAATTATGCAAACACTTATGCGAGATGGATATTCATCACAAGAAATACTTGATGCATTCGACCTTGCGGATCAAGCTGCAATAATTTCAACACACCCAGAACCGATAACTTTGGTAAACCCTATGGAAATGCGACCACAAAATATAGTTCAAAATCAGAATGCACAAAGAGGCCCACCTCCATTTAATCCGCAAATGGCAGCACAAATGCAACAGCCACAAAATTCTTTTAATCAAAGACCAGGAATGCAAATGCCTCAACAACCAATGATGCAACAAATGCAGCAACAACCTGAAAGATCAAAAAATGAAGAAGAGATTGAAGAATTAATCGAAGCAATCATTGAAGAAAAATGGGATGCTTTAGAAAAAAATGTTAATAAAATTGTTGAATGGAAAGATTCAGTTCAAGATGAACTAATTGATATTAAAGAAAAATTTGGCATAATACAAACTAATTTTGATAATCTTCATAAAGCAATTGTTGGTAAAATAGGAGATTATGATCAGAATATTCTTAACGTAGGAACTCAACTTAAAGCAATGGAACAAGTTTTCTCTAAAGTTCTACCTGCATTTACAGATAATGTAAATGAGTTAACTCGAATTACAGATAAGATGAAAAGAAAAGGACCGCAGGAATAAAGTGTTAGAACTTTAAGCTAAGAGGATTTATTTTTCTTGAAGTTTATTTATTCATATCCGGTTTATGGAGTTATTCGGTTTGCTAAGTATTACTGCCAAGTTCGCATATGTAGAATTAGGTTTAATTACCATAACGAAATGAGGAACAACTCATTTCTATGGTTTGTAGCTCAGCGAAGATAATGCTCGCAATCAGGGCAGTATACTTAGCTATAAGAATTTAGAAGATAAAGAAAGAGTTAAGATAAAGAAAAATTAAGCATTGAGATAATAACAACAAAAATCTTAAGCATGTAAGCCCATGAAGAACATAGTCATTCCGCATACGATAAGTAAGCAAAATATTCCAATTATTTTAGGATCTAATATTATATCTAAGAAGTAAGGTCTAGCAACTGGAACTTCGTTACCATTAATATCTATTGCAGTTTGAGGTCCAGAAAGAGCCGAACCTAAAAATACTTGGCCAAGACCTGCTAAAAAAATAAATACTGAAATTGTAACAATTGTGATAACATATGCTCTTGTGTGAGCTACTTTATCAAGACTTCCACCAACCATATAGGTTCCAATTATAATTAATAATAAAATAAACATAAATAGGACATACCAAGGAGTAATAACTTTTATTACTTTTACTACAGTTGGAGACATTACAGTTAATATTGCAAGGCAAAATGCTACAAGAGAAGCAAGACCATTACTTAGTTTGAAAACTTTTGTAAAAGTAATTAAACCATATAACATTGCAAAAACTAAAATAAATGCAAATATTGCAGAAAATCCATTCAGTAATGATGCGTCTAGTAATGTTGCCATGGTTTATCAGGATAATTTAAGTTGGTTTCGCAGGATTATTAGGCTTGTCGTCTCCACCCATAACAAAGCCAATTATAAGTACGAATACTGCAACTGCAACAATTACTGCAATCAGATCAGGAGTAAGCCAGTAAGGTAGTCCCCATACAAAGCCAGATGATCCAACGAAGATATATACTACAACTGCTAGTAATACTAATCCTACAACCCAAGACCATTTACTACCGTCTTTGCTAATATAATCGTGTAATCCTAACATACCAAGTAAAATTAGTAATCCTAAAATTCCTACAGCAACAAGCATTGTCTGAGGTAATGCTTTTGTTAAAAAAGGCACTACATCATAATTACTACCAGGAGCAATATAATGAGGAATTATTGCAAGTGCACCAAAACAAATTGCGATTAACAAATTATATTTTTTAGTTTCTTCTTCTTCACCGAAAATCTTGATGCTTTGTAAAATTCCGTACACTAATGCGAATATAAGTGAGAATACAAGTAATTCTACTAATCCATTATTAATTAAAGTATCAATTCCTCTTTGTAGTATTTGACTCATTTTTTATTCACCTTGTTATTAATTATTATAAGTTTTTATTATTATTATCAATTAGTTATTTGATTTATATATCTTTTGTGTTTATTTATCTACTTCGTCTTTCCTTCTTCATCTGTTCCAGTTAAATAATCATGCATTAAATGATTCATTCTTGCTTTTTCCCATTTATCTTCGCCAGTATCAGCTAGGAATGATTTCAAATTTTTATGCTTAGGTTTAGTTTCTCCCATGATAAAGCTAATTATTAATGCGAATACTAATACAGCAATAACTACTGCAACTACATCTGGCGTAAATATATTTGACCAAGGATTTCTCCACCAGTTCATATTTGAACCGAAAATGAATATTATAAATACAACGGAAGCAAAGAAAATAAAAGTTCTAAGCGGATTTCCTGATCTTCCACCCATCTTTAAGCCAAAGAATCCAAGCAATATTAATGCGCAAAGAACTCCAACTAATACAAATGAAATTTGAGGTAAAGATTTCACAACAATTGGAACGATATCATAATTAGACCATGCAGAATAATGATGAGGCAAAATAGACATAGCACCCATTACTAATGCAATTATTGTATGAACCGGTTTTACTTTGTCAACACTGCCACCTTTTGGTGCAAGGAATTTCATTTTTCTTAATATTCCATAGATTAAAACAAATATTAATGTGAATATAATTAATTCAATTGCACCGTTATTAAGCAATTCTCTAATTCCTTGTTGCATTATTTGACTCATTTTTTACCTCGTCTGGAATAAATCTCGTATTATTATGAAAACTAACCTTTATCTTTATCTTTTTTAGCTTCCTTTGCAGATCCGCCAACCCAAAAGATAAGACCGCCAACTACTATTAATAATATAACTGCACTAACTGCACCACCATCGACTCTATTTGTAGCTAAGCCCCAAACATATTCTAACCAAGTTTGTCCGGCATCTGTATAAATAGAATTTAGGAAAATTAAAATTATAATTATTAAAACTGCTGCAGCAATAAGACCTTTAACTCCATCACTAAATTGAGTATAACCATCTTTTGCTTTATCTGGCTCAAATACACTAATTAACATTAAGAACAATACTATTAACAAAAGTAAAATCATAATTGGGCCAATCATGTTATTTATTGCACCAACTACTTTTGCAGATGCGATTGCAAAAAAAGCAATTCCAAAAGCGAATAATGCATTTAAATTTTTCTTAGTTTGACCTTTTATACCGTCATAATCTTCAGTACCAAATATCTTGGTTCTTTCCATTATAGCAAAAACCATTACGTAAATAAGTAAGAAAGGCAGTAGGACATCAAAGAGACCTAGCTTCTCAAGAAATATCATTGCTTCTTGCATTCGTGAAACCATTATATGTTTCTTGGGAGGACTTTGTTTTTAAATATTGTGCTTTTTATAGGGGGAACACAAGGCTAAAAAATAAGAAGACTTAAGCCAATAAAACAAGAATATAAGAAATAATTCTATTGTACTAAGCTAAGACCTGCACCTGAGTTATAGAGTTGACGAATTTCTGTTGAGTTTAATTGTCTAGACCACATTGCAATTTGAGAAAGTTCACCTGAATAAGTCGGATAACCAAATGCCCTACTACCAATATAAGTATTAGTATTTGTTCCCTGATAAATATAACCCCCAGTAGCTACTGTATTAATTAAATTTCCATCAACATAAATTTTTTCCTCAACATTAGTATAAGTATAAAGTAAGTGATGCCAATTACCATCCCCATACTAGGAGAACCCATTGTATCTATTTCATACCAACCTGAAGAAGAAAAGCCATACATTTGAACATAATCAGGATTATAATCATTATCCATTACCGTATAAAAACTTCTTTGAGATGGACCATCTGCAGCAAACATCATCATATAATGATCTGTGAATGAAGACTTTGCCCAAATTTGAATTGAGAAATCCCCTGCGGGTTTTAATAAAGCACTATTACCTAGATCAATATATTCGCTATCATGAAATTCTGCTGATTGTCCAATTATTCCAGGAACATAAGTTGCAGAACCAACCCAATTTCCATCTAAATGATTACTTGAATTATCATCAGCAGTACCATCTAATGTCCAATATCCAACTAAATTATTTCGTAATTGAGAAATATTTGCAGGAGTAGGAGGAACATAAAGACTTAAACCAGAACCTGAATTATATAATTGTAATATTTCAGTTGAATTTAATGAACGATTCCAAATAGAAACTTCATCTATAAGGCCGTCAAAATACCACACTGCTCTTGATGCGCCACCAACGTCACCTATACTTAAATTAACATCAGAAGTAAAAGTCAAATCTAAATAAGCTGGAACTGATCCTATTAAATTTCCATCAATAAAAGCATTAGCAGTATCTGCATGTTTTACAATGGTCACATAATGCCAAGTTGAATCTTTATAATTTAGACTTCCAACAAATTGCGGAACACCGCCACCAGAATAAAAATAAATTCCTGAATCATGTAAGGCTAAATGAAAACCATTACCTGTAACAACATCGGTTGCTTCAAGAATAGTAGTATACTCTTGTCCACCATAAGATTTAACCCAAGAAGACATAGTAAAATTACTTGTTCCGACATTAAAACTGGAAGAATAAGGAACGCTAATGTAATTGGTACTTCCATCAAAACTATAGGCATTTCCAACTTTTCCACTTGCACCAGGAGTTGCACCATAATTACTACCATCATTATAATTTCCAGAATTATCTAGAGTATTATTATCATAAGGATAATATGCAACTAATCCTTGTCGTAGTTGAGTTACATTTCCCGGAGTAACATAATCACATTGCCCTGAAACATCCCCATTATTAACCCAATTTCCATTCGAGCAAGTTAAGTAATTTGTTCCTGTGCAACTAGTTTGATCTACTGCACACGCAGGCGCTTGTGCTCCAGATAAAGATAAACTTAAACCTGATCCGGAATTATATAAGTCAGATATTTCTGTTGAATTTAAAGAACGATTCCAAATTGCAACTTCATCTATTAATTCACTATCACTACCTATCAAAACATTAAAAGGAATTATACCTGCAATATGTAATGTATTTAGGTAGGCACCATTAACATAAATAATCTGATTGTTAGTATTATTTTGAACTACACATAGATAACCCCAACGAGTATAAAATAAACTAGGATCATAATCTACATTAGATTGTCCTGATAAAGGTCTTAAAAATAACCAACTTTCATCTTGAGAAAATATAATTGGATAATTATCTAAAACACTATTATAAAAAGGACCGTGATAACTTTGAGTTAAAAACTTATTCCAAAAACAAACAGTAGAGTTGGAAGAAAAATTAATAACACTATTAAGAATAATTCCAGTTGAAATTCCTCCGGTAAAACTATAAGCCCCACCAACAATACCTGATTGATTATAAGCAGGACCATTACTAACTCCGTCATTTCCATTTCCACTTAAATCAGAAGTATTTCCATCAAAGGGATAATATGCAATTAAGCCATTTCTCAAAGACAAAACAGTTGAATTGGGAGCAGGAGTTTGGCCACCTTGACTTCCATTTACAGATGAATTGACTGCAGCATAACTATTCACATTACCAGCAGTTCGAGTTGCACCAAGTGAATCAATATAAGAGATTCCAATCATCGGAGTTTGTTTATTAGTTATTACGTAATTTGAAGAATTGATTGCTGAACAATTAATTAATTTGCTTTCACCAATGTTTAAAACAATTGGCAAGGAAGGAACTGTATTAGAGGAATTACAAGTTAAATTAGATTGCTGATTAATTCTAAATTCAGTAACTGTTACAGTTTCAAAATAATTATTCTTTAATTTGAATAAAGAACTATTTGTTCCGATGGAATAACTATCAATTCCTACAGTACCTGTTTGAAGTTTGTAATCTGCAACTTTTTTATTATTATTTGAACCGATTCCTGGAAATCCACCAAGAGTGTTAATCGCAACTAATGCTATAATTATTACTACAGCTAATATGATTAGATATTCGGTTGCAGTTTGGGATTTTCTCACAGAAGTTTTATTTGAATAAGGATTTATAAAATTATTGAACTAAACTAATACCTGTACCAGAACCATATAATTCAGATATTTCTGTTGAATTTAATGTACGATTCCAAATTACTGCTTCATCTATTAAACCATTAAATCTTTCATCTTGCCAAGTTGTTTCAGCACCAAATAATAATGGACCATTAGTACTTGCAATTCGACCTGTAGGAGCGCTACCGCCAGTGTAAGTTCTATCTAATTGACTATTAATGTATTCTTTTAATTCTCCAGAACGATATGTTCCACAAACGTGATACCATTGACCTGGTTGTAAAAGAGAAGTAGAAGGTTTGTCAACCCAGGAAGATTCATTAGTTGTTACTGAAAATCCTAAAGGATAACCTCCATTATGCCACCAAAATAATCCCCAAGAAGCACCACCTTCATATTGTTGATTTTGTTGAACTAAAAAGATTCCATTATCTCTTCCCTCTCCATTAATATAAACCCAAGCACAAACTGATAAATTAGTCATCCCATAAAAATTAGCAGTATTTGGAACAGAAATTAAACTATTATATCCATTAAAACTATATGCGCCACCAACTTTTCCAAATGAAGTATAATCTGCACCATCATTTTCTCCGTTATGATTATATCCACTCAAATCAGAAGTATTTCCATCAAATGGCCAATATCCGACAATTCCTTGTTTTAGAGCAGTTAAAGCAGAAGGAGAGATATAACCGCATTGCCCGGATACATTTCCATTATTTACCCAAGTACTATTAGTACAAGTTAAAGAAACTGTTCCACTGCAATTTAATTGACTTTCAACACATTGAGGCGCATGAGAACCTGATAAAGATAAACTAAAACCACTACTTGAATTATATAATTGTAAAATTTCTGTATCGTTTAATGCTCTATTCCAAATACCAACTTCATCTATCGAACCGGTAAGCCTACTTGTTCCATCTGCTAAAGAGCCAATATTAAATACACTATCCACTGTATTTAATGGAATAGTTCCACCCCAATTAATAGGATTTACATTTAGATCTAAATGACCATCTTCATATAAGTATACATTTGAACCATCATAAGTTACAGTAAGCATGTGCCAAGAATCATCGCCGATAAAAATACTTCCTTCTGCATCATAAACATATCCGCCAAAATAAAAATGATCATTTAAATTAAGAATTTGATAAGTGTTACCCCAATCATCTATTCCCCAACCTGCTACACCCATACTGCTTAAAGGTGATGCGTATTTGAGCCATAAATTTAAAGTTCTTGACTGAGTGCCAGATATTCCGACGTTGTTTGTAGAAGTAATAACACTACTACCATCAAAAGTAAAAGTACCACCAACTTTTCCAGATTGAGTATAAGTAGCACCATGATTTATTCCAGTATTTCCATTACCACTTTCATCAGAAAGATTTCCATCTAAAGGCCAATACGCAACTAAACCTGTTCGAAGAACATTAATATCTCCTGGAGTAACATAATCACAGTGTCCGGACACATTTCCTTGATTTACCCAAACAGTATTTGTACAAATCAAATAATTAGAACCATTGCAACTACTTTGTCCTTCTGCACACAAAGGTGTTTGAGGTCCAGATAAAGATAAACTTAGACCATTACTTGAATTATAAAGAGTGGAGATTTCAGTTGAATTTAATGTACGATTCCAAATACTAACTTCATCTAATTTTCCACGATAAAAATTTGAATAATATCCACCTGGATTATAAGTTCCTATTTTTAGATTTCCAGAACTTGCTTGTATTGTTCCACTAGAAATCGTTTTTGTTGAATCTAAAACTCCATTCAAATATAATTTTAAAATACCAGTCGTGCCATCAAAAGTTACTGTGACAAAATTCCAATTGTTTAAAGATAAAGAATTAACGCCAGGATCTTTTCCATTCCAAGACCCGCCTGAATATATATAACTTCTTATGTAGCCTCCTAAATTCAATCCTACAAACCAATCCATAGCAGCATCAGCATTAACTCCTTTTGTTATTACAGTTACTGTATCTCCCGAGCTTAATAAATTAAATGATGTCGGATTTGCCCAAAAAGAAATAGAAATATTTGCGCCTGGATTTAAACTTTGAGCGTTAGGGATATCAATATAGTTATTTATTCCATTAAAACTATATGCTCCGCCCAATTTTCCTGACTGATTATATGATGCACCATTATTATTTCCATCATTGGCATTCCCGCTTAAATCAGAAGCATTTCCGTCTAAAGGATAATAAGCAATTAAACCATCTCGAAGAGAAATAACTGTATCGCTTGGAATATAAGGAACTTCTGGAATAGCAGGATTTCCACCACTATTACCTGAACTAGCATTCCCATAACTTTCAACATTACCTGCAAGTCTATTGCTTGTTATCGAGTCAGTATATAATAATCCTACCAAAGGAGTTTGTTTATTTGTAATGATATAATTAGAACTATTTACAGCAGAACAATTAATTACTTTACTTTCACCAATATTTAATACTATCGGTAAAGAAGGAATTGTATTAGAAGAATTACAAGTTAAATTATTTTGCTGATTTAGCCTAAATTCATTTACTGTTACAGTATCATAATTGTTATTTTTTAATTTGAAAAGAGAACTATTTGTTCCAATTAAATAACTTTCAATTCCTATCTTATCAGTTTGAAGTTTATAGGCTGAAACTTTTTGGATATCATTTGCGCCAATTCCTGAAAAACCACCTAAGGTATTTATTGCAACAATCGCTACAACTATAACAACAGTAAGGATTACTAGGTATTCTGTTGCGGTCTGAGATTTTCTCACATAGAATTTAGTAGGACAAGGATTTATAAAATTATTGAATGAAAATTAACAAACATAGCAAATAATCACACTGCAAATGTTTAAAAGGTGAGAAGATTTCAATATATTATGGCAATTAAAGGAATATCTAGCTTGGAACTAAGGAGATGGGTTAATAAGCATAAGGCCATTATTGAAACATCTAGGATTAATCAAACATATAGACTTGAGTCTAATGAGGTTTGTTTTGCTATTCATACTAAGGAAAGCAAGAAATTTATTGTTGTGAAAATGCCCAATTTAATTGCACTTACTGATACTAAACCAGATAAAGATGCAAAAGAGACAGGATTTGGGAGTTGGCTTCGAAATAATTTGTGCGGAGCGATAATTAAAAAAGTAGAACAAATTGATTCTGAAAGAATTTTACATTTTAAACTACAAAAAGCAGAAGACATGGACTTATATATTGAGTTTTTTGGAAAAGGAAATATTATTATCTGTCAAAATAATAAAGTTTTAATTTCACTTGAAAAGCAAGAGTTGAAAGATCGACTTATTGCAAAAGGAGAAGAATATAATCCGCCTAAAGGATTTAATACATTTGAGGCTAATGAAGACGAGATTACATTTCATATTCAAAATAGCATTCAAAATAATATAACAAATGCAGCTAAAGAATTAGTAAAAGAAGAGCAAGTAAAAGAGGCTATTGAAAATCCGAAAGGAGCTAATAATAAAAAAGAAAAAAGCGGTCCTGAAAAAACAAGTCAATTAAATGCATCTAAGTTTTTCGCAACCAAACTTGGGCTTGGAGGAGAATTCTCTAAAGAACTTTGTGAAATTATAGGAGTAGACATAAATGCTGATTTAAGTGTTTTAGACGCTAAAGATATTAAGCGAGGATTAGCAGAACTTGTTGCTAAAGAAGTTGATTTCAAGTATTTGGAAGACAGATATTACGAAGAAACTCCAAAGGAAAATATATTCGACAAAAGAAAGCAAAAAATTGATGCAATCATTGAGGAACAAAAGAAAACTCTTGAAAAGACCGGAAAGGACATTATTGAGATGAATGCGAGAGGAGAATTTATATATCAGAATTTTTTATTCTTTGATGAACTAAAGAAAGCCTACGATTATGCAGAAGAGCATAAAAAGGATTTTAGCATCGCGTTAGCAAAATTAATAGAGAAACACAATTTTAAAGATAAAATTGTATATAAAAAACCACATATAGAGGTAGAAACAAATGAACTTTGATTATGAAAAAATATTAGATCGGTACAAATCCTGGGGATTTCCACAGAAAGGAGGATTAAATCTACCTAGTTCATTTAGAGTTAATATTATGCAAGCAAAACCTAAAGAGGTTATTGGAAGATTAAAAGATCAAAGAGTTTTTATTGAAAAAGTAGATTTTGTAAGAAATTGTTACCATTATAAATCAGGATTTCCAATCGCATCTTCACAAGAATATTTACTTGGAAAAATTTATTTGCAAGAAACATCTGCTCAAATACCAGGAGAAATTATTGCAAATGATATCGATGCAAAAAAATTTGATCTTGGAAGACTTAAAATTTTAGATATGTGCGCAGCACCTGGTGGAAAGACCACTCAGATTTCAGAGATTTTAGATAACAGAGGAACTGTTGTTGCTGTTGAATTAGATAAATATAGATGTGACAGAATGCTTTCAAATTTAGAAAGAATGAAAGTAAAAAACTGTATTGTTCTAAATAAAGATGCTAATACAATTGGAATGCCTAATTATTTTGATTACGTACTTTTAGATGCTCCCTGCTCGGGGAATTATGCAAGTGAAGCAGGATGGCTTGAAAAGAGAAGAATCGTTGATTTTACTAATAGACAAAATTTACAAAAAGAATTATTAAAATCTGCAGTCAATATGACTAAAGATAATGGAATTATAATTTATAGTACTTGCAGTCTTGAAATTGAAGAAAATGAAGATATTGTAGAATACGGAATAAAGGAATTCGGACTAGAACTTCAAGAATGCGGAATTAACTTTGGAGAAAAAGGTTTAACTAAAGATACAGAAAAATGTTTAAGAGTCTGGCCAACACAACAAAGTGCACCTGGATTTTTTGTAGCTAAACTTCTAAAGAAAAGAGATGTTCCAAAAGAAGAAAAAGCAAATAAGGAAGAAGAAAAAATAGTTCGTGGTAATTTGTATTAGAGATAACTGATCGCAATTTCTTTTTTAAGTTAACATCTTATTAAGTATACTGCCTTGATTGTTCGCATAATCCACGTTCTCATATAAACCATAGCGAAAGGATGTTCCCTTGAGCGTAATGGTAATAGAACCTAATTCTATGAATGCGAACTTGGCAGTAATACTTAATCTTCGAATACGAGAATAAAGTAAATAAAAGAGAATAAAAAAATAAATTAAGATTAATTAAATAAAAAATAAATTTAAAGATAAAAAATAAAACTTAATTAAAGAATACTTCTAATCTTAGCTAAATTTTCAGCAACTTGTTCGCCTTTTTTAGTTAAAGTTAATAATTTTAGTCTACCAGTTTTATTGAATGTAACTAGTTTCCCTTCTTCCATTTCTTGAAGAATTTTAACAACGTGAGAATAAGTACAATCAATCTCTTTAGCTATTGTCGATGCGTATACTTCTTTTTTTGCATTTTTTAAAGCCATCAATAGTAGAGCAGGCTTGTCTCTGAAAAAGACATTAAATAATTTTTCATCTGTCATAATTTACCCCAGATTTAGAATATTAACGCTGCTTTTTAAAGCTTGCGATTGTTTATAGCATATTTTAAACTGGATTATGCAATAAGAAGAATCCAATAGTAGTAATTACAATACTAGTGATTAAAATGTGTATAATTAGGATATATAGTATTATAATTACATTATTGCGATGTATACTATTAAAATATAGCTAATTTGAATATGTAGCATTAGGATATATAGGTTAGACCTATATCTATGTGTTTAACTAATGTGTTAATTACAATCGTATTTTGCCTTTGAAGAACTTTTTATTTAATTTTTAATCTTTTAATCCAAGAGTGGCAGGAGCTTTTCTTCCGTATACAGGTCCATCTTCAACTCTAAATCCACTTTGCTTTAATTTATCACGAACGTGCCTTGCGCAAGAGTAAGTTGTTAGTATACTTTTATTACCCATTAATTGAAATAACTCATTAAATATTTCTTGAGTCCAAAGCGCAGGACATTTTTTAGGAGAAAAGGGATCAAAGAAAACAACATCTACTGATTTATTTAAATGAGTTTCAGATAATATAACAGGAACTTTGTGTAAAGTTTCTTGCGCATCACCTAATACTAATATTAAATTATGAGATTTGTATTTGAGATGAATGATTGAATCATAGTCCACATAAATATTACGAAACAAACTTTGCAATTCTAAATATTCCTTAGGTAAACCAAGTTCAGGAATTTCTAAAATAATTTGAGGATCATTTTCAAGACACACTACAGTTACATTTTCAATTTTATTTTTTTCTGCATAAACAAGTGCTGCAAATGCATTGTATCCGAGACCAAAACAATAATCTATTAGAACAGAATTATTTTTTATAAAGGGAATTGCAGGACCTAAATGTTTTATTTCCGCTTCACTTAATGCGCCTCTTAAACAATGATAGTGTTCATCAAAAGTTTCATTATAATAAGTTAAACTTCCATCAGTTGTAATTACTTTTTTTATTGCCATGATCATAAGGTTATATTTTATTCGAAACTTAATTTTCTTTTTTAGATGACTCTGTATGAGAGGAATGTTTTGGAACAGGCGCTTTCTTATCTTCTTGTTTCCATCTCGGATAAGTGCCTTGAGCCATTATTACACTATCGATTTTTACTGCAACGCCTCTAGTTTTTTTCATTATTTCTTGTGAATTTAATTGAGGATTACCTAATCCAATCAATTCATTTTTTAAAGTCATTAATGCAACATGCCCGTTGTTAACTGAGACGTCAGAATCTAGTTTTACAATTCCTGGAATTGCAAGGAAGAAACCTTGGCATAATGGTTCAACAGCTGAGTCCATAACCCAAATTTTAGGAATATGCTCGACAGTTTTTTCTATTGGAAATATTATATCTCTTATTTTTTCAGAACCATTTTTTACATAATCGTAATAGCCATCAGAAATTTCTTGTAGCGAATACATATTGTCGCTGTCAAACATACCTACTTTAGTTCTAATTAACTGAGCCATATGTGCACCAGTTCCTAATTTTTTACCAATATCATCGCATAATTTTCTAATATAAGTTCCAGCTTCACAGCCAACTCTAAATAAAACGTCTTGACCTTTTATTTCTAAAATTTCAATATAATAAATTCTTCGTTCTCGAAGTTGTCGCTTTACTGCTGATTTAATGGGAGGCATTTGCATTATTTTTCCAACAAAACTCATTATGCCTTCTTTTAATTTTTCATCTTCTATTTTTTGATGAACATGCATTAAACAAACGTATTCTTTTCCACAAGTTAATAGAACGCTTAATACTCGAGTAGCTTTACCTAATCCAACTGGAAGAACTCCAGTTACGCCAGGATCTAAAGTTCCAGACTGACCTGCTTTTTCAATACTAAGAATTCTTTTTACAAAATCAGCAATCTCATGTGACGTTGGGCCTTTAAACTTATTAACGTTAACGATTCCATAATTTAAAAGGTCAGGAACAGAACGTTTATTTGGATCAATTCCATAAGCAGGATCAGTTTCCGCTTCACATTTAATTAAAACTTTTTTATGCATAACTGCTTTTTCATAAGGAAGAAGAGTTATTGGTTTAGCAGAAGAATCAATTGAAGAATTATCTAATTCAATGGAATCTGCATTAGGTTCTAAAATATCTTGTGAGTCTTTCATTTTGGTAAATAGTATGGCGTAAAGCACATATTATCTGTAATATCGATATAACTATTATTATTAGAAAACAAAACTGGTTAAAAAGTTAACTGATTAATAAAATAAGAAAAAATTGCAAAAATCAATCATCTCCACTGGTCAACCACCGACGTGAGATATATAAATATATGCATTATTGATAATTATATTATGAATAAAAAAGAACTTAATTTAATATTGAAAAAAGGAGAAGGACAGTTTATTGAGTTTAAAGAGAATTTCAATGAAAGTACTATTGAATCTATTGTTGCTTTTTCAAATTCTCACGGGGGAAAAATTATATTAGGAATAACTGACAAGAAATATGTCAAAGGAATTGAATTAGGAAAAGAGAGCTTAGTTAACTGGGCAAATGAAATTAAAAATAAAACAGAACCATTTTTGACACCAGATATTGACACAATTAAAATTGATAATAAAACTCTTGTTCTAATCAATATTATGGAATTTCCACTTAAACCAGTTTCTTTTAAAGGAATAACCTATCTTAGAAAAAACAATATGAATACTAGACTCTCTGCAAAAGAGATATCTGAAATATATTTAAAAACAAAAAATTCATCTTGGGATTTTTATATAAAGGAGGACATTTCTAGAAAAGATCTGGATGAAAAGAAAATAAATGCTGCTAAAAAACTTATTGAGAAGAATTTACAAACTAAGTTTGAAAGCAATAATATTTTTCTAAAAAAATATGATTTGATTAATGACAAAGGAATTACAAATGCAGCTTATTTAATTTTCTCTAAAAAAGAACTAAGAGAAACTGAAATTCAAATAGGCCTTTTTCAAGATTATTCGACCATCAAAAAATCAAAATTGATTAAAACCAATTTAATATCAGAAATAGATGAAGTTATGGATTTTATTGAAGCATATATTCTTAAAGAATATATAATAACAGGCAAACCTCAACGAGAAGAAAGATGGCAATATCCTCTAAAAGCATTAAGAGAGTTTGTAATTAATGCAATAATCCACAAAGACTATCAAGATGGACTTCACACTCAAATAAAGGTTTTTCCTCATAAAATTGAAATTTTTAATATAGGAAAACTCCCATTTGACATTCATCTAAACGATGTAATTTCAGGTAAAGAGAAATCTCATCCTAGAAATAAGCTTATTGCAGAAATATTTAGAGATTGCGGTTTAATTGAAAGGTATGGTAGCGGAATTTCAAGAGCTATATCGGAATTCAAAGAGTATGGACTAATATCTCCTAAAATTGAAGAACGAGCAGGAGGTTTTGAAGTTGGCATATTTGATACGAAAATTAGCGAATCAAATGTCCCTGTTAATGTCCCTGTAAATGTCCCTGTAAATGTCCCTGAAAGATATTCAACTATTTTGCAAAAAATATCAACAAATCCAGAAATTACAATAATTAAACTAGGCAAAATGTTTTTAGTTAATGAAAAAACAATAAAAAGAGATATTGCAAAACTTAAAAAAGAAGGTAAAATTAGAAGAACTGGATCTGATAAAAAAGGAATTTGGGAAATAATTAAATAGAAAGTTAATTCAATTATAATAAGACTATACAGAGAAAGCAGGGAAAAGTGCTTAAAACAGATCTAAATAGCTTTGATTCTATGCAAATACGCCTTAATAAACACATTAATTTTTTAAAGATAGGTCTAATCTAATAGTATATGACTAAAAATGAAGATAAAATTACAGGAATTATTGTTTGCGATAAAGGATTTGAAGATACTGTTGCTAAAGATTTAGCAACTTATAAGTTTTTGACAGTTATTGAATCGCATCCAACTGCTGTTTTGTTTGAAATTACTAGAAAAGACTGGCACCTAAAGATGGCGGAGCTTTGTTATACTTATCAAGGCGCAATTAAAGTTATTTCGCATGCCCAAAAATTTAAAGCAGATAACAATTTAGATAAAACTTTGTCTAATATTGAAAAAGAACTAAAGTTACTTGAAACTCAAGTTACTTCTGATACTAATCCTAAAACTCTGAAAATTAATTGCGTTAGAAATGGAATTCACGAATACAAAAGTGTTGATTTAGCACAAGCTATTGGTAGAAATTATTTTCACGAAGTTCCAAAAATAATGAATAATGCAGATATGGAAATTATTGTTTATATTGATAATGATAAAGGATATCTGGGAATTGATTTTTCTGGGAGAAATCTTGCTAAAAGAGATTATAAAATATTCGCAGGAGCTGCTAGTCTTCGAGGAACTATTGCTTATAATTTATTTAAAGAATCAGAAGCTACTAAAAAAGATTTTATTTTAGATCCATTTATGGGTTCTGGAACTATTGTTATTGAAGCAGGATTGTATTTTTCTAAAACGTCGCCTTTTTATTTTTCTAAAAATAAATTTGCATTTATTAATTTTATAAAAGAAGACTGGAATAAATGGTTTAAAGAACAAGATGAAAAAAGAGATTCTAAAACAACATTCGAGGTTTATGGTTTTGATGCATTACTTAAATTTTTAAAATATTCACAGAAGAATGCCAAGATTGCTGACGTTAATAAATCAGTTAATTTATCAAAAGCGGCAATTGATTGGATTGATATTAAAATAGAAGAAGACAAAGTAACTAAGATTATAACTCATCCACCAGCACTTTCTGAAAATGCAAGTAAAAGTAAAGTAATTAAAGTTTACAAAGACTTGTTTTATCAAGCAGATTATTTACTTAAGCTTAAAGGAGATATGACAATCATCACTAATCCGCCTTCTAAAGCTGAACTAATTATTGCCGCAAAAGATTATCATTATGATTTGACTGGAGAAAAATTAGTATATGAAGGACAGCAAGAAATGCTTCTACTTAAATTTAAACAAGAGAAGAAAAAAATCCGAAAGGAAACTGAGAAAAAAGAGAAGAAAGTCATAAATGAGAAAGACGAAGACTTTGCAGAGTAAAAGTTTACCTGAATTATGACTTTGCCTAAAAAATAATTCGAGTAGCATAATTCATTTAAACTAAAGAAATAAATATAATTTCGAAGTTAATAGTATAATAAGTAATATAATAAGACAAAATGGGAATGCAAGACGATATTTTGAAAGTAATGGAAACAAAAGGGCCTATTATGCCTTCAGATATTAATTCTGAGTTTAAAACTAATACTACAATAATTGGAGCAATGCTTTCTGAACTTGCTGCTCAAAAGAAAATAATTATCTCGACTGCTAAAATAGGAGGAAGTCCACTTTATTATTTACCTCAACATAGAGATAGACTAGATAGGCTTTATCAATATTTAAATCAAAAAGATAAAAGAACTTATGATTTATTAAAACAGTCTATTGTTTTATATAACGAAGATCAAGATCCTCTAACTAAAACTTCGCTTGACATATTAAAAGATTTTGCAGTTCCTCTAAATGTAGTGTTTAACGGCAAAGAAATGCTATTTTGGAAATGGTATTTATGTGACGACAATACTGCAAAATTAAAAATTAAAGAAATTCTTGATAGTTTGTTTCCTGTTGCTAAAGAAGAGAAAGTGGAACCGAAAAAGGAAATTAAAAAAGAAATTAAACAAGAAGCACCTGCTCAAAATTTAAATGCATCAACAGAAGCATTAAAACAAACTGAAGTAAAACAAGAACCAATTGCTAGTCCTAAAGTTAAGAAAACTCCTACTGCTAATACTCCTAAAACAGAAAAAGCTACAACTGTTGAAAGTTTTGAAGAAAGACTTGAAAAACTCGAGAAAAAACAAGAGGTAGCTAAATCACTAACTCCTAAGACAGAAACTGCTAGTAATATCAATGATGTCTTCTTAGATGAGTTAAAAGTTTTCTTTACTAAAATTCAAATTAAAATTGTTGATGCTACTTGTATTAAAAAGAAATCTGATTTTGATTTAATAGTTATTTTGCCTTCTGCAATTGGAGAATTAAAATATTATTGTAAAGCTCAAAGCAAGCTTAAAATTAGTGAAGGAGATTTAGCTTCTGCATATTTGGAAGGACAAATGAAAAATCTTCCAGTTATTTACGCTTCAAAAGGAGATTTGCCTAAGAAAATTGAACCTTTACTTGAAAGTAAGTTTAAAGGACTGAAGATTCTTAAGATAGTTAGTGAGTAAGTATTTTCATTATTTGAACTGGAGATTAAAATAAAATGGGAGTTGCAATAACTGAACTTTTGGAAGGCAAGGAAATAGAGATTAAGAGTCTTTCTGGAAAAAGAGTTGCTATTGATGCGTTTAATACAATTTATCAGTTTCTTACGGTTTTAAGAGGTCCTGATGGGAATCCTTTATGTAATTCTAAAGGTCAAGTAACTAGTCATCTTAAAGGATTACTTTCACGAAATGCACAGTTTCTAAAGGAAGGAATTAAACCGATTTTTGTATTTGACGGGAAAGCACCACTTCTAAAAAAGGAAGAGAAAGAAAGAAGAAGAGAAGTGTTTGATGAGAACCAAAGAAAATATGATGTTGCTAAAGAAAGAAATGATTTTGAAGAGATGAGAAAATATTCTCAAAGACTCATTAGAATTACTCCTGAAATTATTGACAGCTCTAAAAAATTACTTGACTTGATGGGAATACCGTGGGTTCAAGCTGAAAGTGAAGGTGAAGCTCAAGGGGCACATATGGTTAAAACTGGAAGTGCGGATGTTCTAGCGTCCCAAGATGCAGACGGACTTTTATTTGGATCTCCTAATTTACTTCGAAATCTTTCAATTACCGGTAAGAAGAAAGTTAAAGGTAAACTAGGTTATGAAATAATTAATCCAATTATGTATTCGCTTTCGGATACAATGAATAAATTAGGTTTAACTAAAGAACAATTGATTGTCCTTGCAATTCTTGTTGGAACGGATTATGATATTGGCGGAATAAAAAATCTTGGACCAAAGAAATCACTTAAGATGGTAAAAATGTATGGAAATGACTTTGACCGACTTTTTGCAGATGTTAAGTGGAGCGAACAATTTGAAGTTGATTGGAAGGAGATAAAGAATTTTTTTGAGAATCCACCTGTGAAAGATGTAAATGGTGTTGTTTGGAAAAATATTGATACTGAAAATTTATTGGACTGGTTGAAAAATGAATATGAATTTTCTGATGAAGGATTAAAGCAAACTCTTGGAAATATTGATGCTATTTCTGATAAGCAGAAACAGAAAGGGTTGTCTGATTTTTGGTAGAATATAACTCTTTAATGAAGATAAAAAATAGAAAGGCATAAGTGTAAAGCAGTAATAAACTAAGCTGCTTTTAATAATTCATTTTCAGAATCTTTTTCTAATATGGAATGTTTTTCCAAAATTGCTACTTTAGAAATAACTAATTTTAGTCCTTCTGAAAACTGTTTAAAATCCGCTTTTTTTAATTGAACTAGAGATGCATTCAAGTAAGATACTATTACAAATAATTCTTTTGATATTGATGCGGAAGACAAAGAGTGTTTGCTCATTTGTTTAGAATAATGATTAAGAACAACATCCATCTGATCTAATAATTCTGTGTTTTTATTAATCATATGACCATGAAGGTTTTCAGAATATTTTTTGTATAAAGTAAAACGCTCTATTAGTTCTATAAGTTTAGGTTCATTTTTCAAAGTACTTATCTCCTGAATTACTTTATCAAGACCTGATTTTACCTGATCAAAATAACCTTTATTTAAGCCCTCTAAAGAATAATCTATATGATTTTTTACAGTTAATAATTTTGAAGATAAAGTTGAAGATTTTTGAGAATGTAATTCAAGTATTTTTGCACAATCCTCAAGATCTTTTTTCATCGTAGCTATTTTATTGTGATGCTCAGTGATAGCTTCAGAATATGATAAATATAAGCTACACAAATTTTTGCATTTTTCTAAATCGCCGATTAAATCTACTTTGTGTGAAAATAAAAAATTTAGGTTCATGCATTTTCACCTTTTCCTATTAAGTCAGCTGCACCAGCGCCTAATGCTGCTAAGATACTTATTGCTGCTACATTGTTGAATATAATAGTTATCGGGGTTGTTAAATCTACGAAGTCATACAAGAATAATACGAATACAACTGTTATAATTGAAGAAAGATACAACACAATTGCTCTTATTGGTAAAAATTTGAAAATAAGTTTATCCTCAACAGTTCTAAATCCCGAGTAATATAAAAATAAAACAATCACTACAAAAGACATAATTAATAAACAAATTGACCTAAAAAGACTATAGCTTTCAGAAATATGCGCACCTTCTGCAAATGCGAAATGACTTACTATTCCAAAAAAAGCACCGATTATTCCTTTTGTAACATCTCTAAGAGTAACTTTTGCCAGAGGACTTGATTTTAATTCTTTTCTAATATTTTCTTCAAGAGATTCTATATTTTTTAATTCAGCCAATTCTTTTTGCTCATCTTTTTCTATCCGATTTTCTTGATTTAAAGTTTCTTGCTCTAGTTTTTCAGTACGATCTTCTTCTTTTTTCGCAATTTCAAGAGCCTTTAGAATTTTATTTTGTTTAACAGCTGATTTCTTTTGTTCAGCCTCAATTCTTGCTAATTGCTTTTCTATCTTACTTGGCATAAGAGTGCTATGACATTGAGTGTTTTTAAATATTACTGGTTAAACAGCTCTTTTGAATATAGAATTAAAGAGAATGGAGCACATTTTTTTAATATTAACACTATAAAACAAAACAAATATTTAAATATATGAACATCAAAAATATATATAGAGGTGTGGGATGAAAATTACTTTCTTTGAGACAAAGCAGTGGGAACAAGAGATATTTAGGAAGAAGCTCAAGAAGCACTGGTGTAATTTTTATGAAGAAACACTTGCCTTAACACATTTACCTAAGATAAAGAAATCCGAAGCACTGGTGGTCTTTATTAATTCTAAAGTAGATAAACAAGTTATTGATTCTATGCCAAAACTTAAACTTATTATTACTATGAGTACTGGTTATGATCATATTGACTGTGCTTACGCCAAATCTAAGAATATTACTGTTTGCAATGTTCCTTATTATGGAGAGAACACTGTTGCAGAACACACTATGGCTTTAATTTTGTCGTTGTCAAGAAATATACATAAGGCATATGTTAGAACTACACAAGGGAATTTTGGTATTGATGGACTTGAAGGATTTGATTTGAAAGGAAAAACTATTGGAATTTTAGGAGGCGGACATATTGGAATGCATGTTGCTAGGATTGCAAAAGGATTTGATATGAATGTTTTAGTTTATGATTTATTCAAAGATAATTTCAAAGCAGAAATTATTGGTTTTAAGTATGAAACTGTTGATAATATTTTGAAGCAATCAGATATAATTTCTTTACACATTCCATATACAAAAGAAACACATCATTTAATTGATAAAAAGAAATTTGAGAAAATGAAAAAAGGCGTTCTTTTAATTAATACGGCTAGAGGCGGACTTATTGATACATCTGCACTAATTTGGGCTATGGAAAAAGGAATTGTTGCTGGTGCTGGACTTGATGTTATTGAAGATGAAGAAATAATTAGAGAAGAAAAAGAACTTTTACATGATCCTAAATTCCAAGAAAAATCTAAAAGACTAATTCAAAATCACGTATTACTTAGAATGGAAAATGTTGTGTACACACCACATATTGCATTTTATAGCAGAGAAGCATTAATTCGAATTTTAGATACAACTATTGACGATATAAATGGATTTGAAAATCAAAAAATGCTTAACGTTGTTAATAAATAATTTGAATATTGAAAGAATATTTTTATAATAATATAATAAAAAACTTAAAAAAAGAGATAAAACGGAAATGAAATTATTAGATAAAATTGAAACGAAGAAGAAAATAGAAGAAATAACTCTTCTTGCTAAAAATATTCATAAATTACATTATGATAATCTTTGTAGAAATAATTATTCTGTTTTAATGACTGAAAAAATAAAAGAGCTAGAGAATAAATTAGATAATGAAATTAATTTTCTTAGTTATATGCTAAAGGAAACAAGTATTCCGAACCATTTAAAATTAATAGAAAAAGAGCTAGACGATATTGTTATTCTTTTGCCAGAGCTTAAATTTTATGAAAGAATAATTAAAGAAAAAAAATATTATTTCTTAATGCCAGAAAGTGAAGCGATTATTGATAAAATAAAAGCATTATGCGATAAGGTAATTGAACTTGAAGATAAAGTGTTTAAAGAATTAGATTCACCAGAGTATCAAATAATGGAATACGAGGCAGGAAACTTCATTGGAAGAGGAGAATTCTCTGAAGCTTATGAAGTGAAAGATAATAAAAAGCTTATTATGCTTATGGTTGGAAAGGTTCAAAATCAAGACGCACAAAAATCATCATATGAGAAATTTCAAAAAATAGTTGAAATTCATAAAAAAGTTCCACAAGGAATACATTTTGCTAGAATTATTAAAGTTGGAATTATGAATAATGTGACTGTTTTAATTTGTCAAAGAGTTCCTGGAAAAGAGATCCATACTGAAAATGAATCTTATGACAAATGGAGCGAAAATATAGGAATACTTGCAAATGCACCAATACTACATTATCAAATGCTAATTCGAGATATACAAACATTAAAAGAAAATGGTCTATATGCTGATCCAAATAAACCTCACAATTTCTTTTACTCATCTCTTGGATTCTATTTGATTAATGTAATGCAAGACAAAATTGAAGGAAGTTTAGCTAAAGCAATAATAGATTCTTCAGTACTTTATACTCAACATAAAGCAAATATTACAAAAATAGATCATAATAATATCTTGCAAATATTAAATAAATTGGAAACTTCAGGCATTAGCAAAAAAGAAGAACATGATAAAATGAAAGATTTCTTAGAAAATCATTTCTTCTTGATCAAAGCTAAAGGAATAAAAACAAACTTATAATTATTTTCTAACTAATAATAAATCCAGAATTAATTCTTTATCATAAGTATACTGCCAATTCGCTCATCTGGTTTTAGTTCTCTGGCGCTCACAATAGTCGCGACGCTCCTTCGCTATGCGCTCGTCGCTGCTCCAAAAAGTCATACGACAAAATAGCTCATAATCAGGCAGTATACTTGTTGTTCGTTTCCCGAGATACGTCTAAATAGATAAATATTATAAAGCACAAAAATTACTCTTAATATATGTCAGAATTAATATTTTCAAAAAAAATAGAAACGATTCTTTCGAATATTGATTTAAACAAACTTGGAAAAAATGTGGCGATAAAAGTACATTTTGGAGAGAAAGGATGCAATACTTTTATTCCTGCAAGTACTATTAAAAAAATATATGATGCAGTAATTAATTCTGGCAGAAAAGCAACTCTTGTCGAATGTAATGTTTTGTATAAAGGATCTAGAACAAATGCAACTGATCATCTAAAAACCGCTCATGATCACGGATTTAATTTTGCACCGATCGATATCCTTGATGGAGAAAAAGGAGATGAGTGTATTGAAATTAAAACTAAAAATACTATTACTAAAATTGGTAGCGGATTAAAAAAGTATGACTCAATGATTGTAGTAAGCCATTTCAAAGGACATGGCTTTGCAGGATTTGGCGCAGCAATAAAAAATGTAGGAATGGGACTTGGAAGTCGAGCAGGTAAAATGCATATGCATACTAACGTTAAGCCAAAAATAAATGCTAAATGTATTGGGTGTAAATCTTGTTATAATCATTGCCCTGTAAAAGCTATAACTTACTATTCAGAAGCAAAAGTTTGCAAAATAGATCATGATGTTTGCATCGGATGCGCAATGTGCATTGCAGTATGTAATTATCAAGCAGTAAATATTCCTTGGGGAAGTGCAACAACAAAAGAGCTACATGAAAGAATTGCGCAATATTGCGAAGGCGTATTTGGAATAATACCTAAAAATAAAATAATTTTTATAAACTTACTTGAAAATATCACAAAAGAATGTGACTGTATGGGAATAAGTCAAAAACTGTTTATGGAAGATATAGGAGTATTAGCAGGAGAAGATATTGTTGCAATTGATTTTGCAAGTCTTGAATTTGCAAATAAAGAATCTAAAAACATGTTCGATAAAATTAATTCTGTTGATAATAATTATCAAATTAATTATGCAGAAAGTATTGGCATTGGAAGTAAGAAATATAAGATAAAGAATTTAGATAAATGAGATTACCAAAAATAAAAAAATAATAAAACTAATATTTAAGAAAAATTACTCGCCTTCAAATTCTACAAGACTAAATACTTTATATCCAGCGTGTTCTAGTTTCTTTGTTCCGCCAAGTTCTGGTAAATCTATAATAAAACAACATTCTACAATTTTTCCACCTAGCTTAGATATTAGTTTGCAAGCAGCAAGACAAGTTCCCCCAGTCGCCAGCAAATCGTCAACCAAAAGAATATTATCGCCTTTTTTTATTGCGTCTTTATGAATTTCAATTTTATCTTTTCCATATTCTAACTCATATTCTTCGAATATAGTTTCAGCAGGAAGTTTTCCTGGTTTTCTTATTGGAATAAAACCAACATTCAATCTGTGAGCAAGTGCCGCACCAGTAATAAATCCTCGCGATTCAATTCCTGCAATCAAATCTATTTTCACGTTAGAGTATCTTTTAACATAAGCCCCGATAGTATCTTTAAATCCCTCTTTATCTTTAAGAAGAGTTGTTATGTCCCTAAACATAATTCCTTTTTTTGGCCAATTTGGAACTGTTCGTATTTTAGACTTTATATTTTGTAATATTTTCTCGTCTGTTTTTTCCATCAACATACCTCTTTATTTGATTTATTTATTATTTTTATTAAATTGATTATCTATTTAATTTTAGGAATAATATCAATCAATAATTTTGTTACTTTGTCTACATTACCATGGAATACTTTTAATATATCTTCCCATGTTACTGGAGCTTCATCTTTTTTCCAACAATCATAATCAGTAGACATAGCTATTGCTGCATAAGGAATGCCTGCTTCATTTGCAAGAATTGCTTCTGGTGCAACTGACATATTTATTACATCAGCACCCCAAATTATGAACATGTTAGATTCAGCTCTTGTCGAGAATCTTGGACCTTCAATTGTAATAACTGTTCCTTTTGGATGATGTTTAATATTTAAGTGTTTACAGCTATCAATTAATAAATGTCTTAATTTGTCAGAGAAAGGATCGGCCATAGGAGTGTGTTTTGCATTTTCTGAGCCACCTGGAAATTCTTCAAAGAAAGTTACTGGTCTATGTCTTGTAAAATCTATAAATTGATCAAGTATTATGAAGTCTCCTCTACCAATTTCTTGTTTTAAAGAACCGCAAGCTGTTGTTGCAATTATATGAGTACAGCCAATTTCTTTTAAGGCAGTTATATTTGCTCGAAAATTAACTTTAGTAGGAGAAATTTGATGTTTTCTACCATGCCTTGCGATTAATACTACATCAACACCTTTTATTTTTCCAACCTTTAATGGGCTTGTTGGCTTTCCATATGAAGTATTAACTTCTATATCTTTTGCATCCTCTAGTATTTGAGGATCATCAAGTCCAGAACCACCAATTATTCCTATTTTTACCATTTTAGCATTACCTCGATTTTTTTATTAAATATAAATTTTATAATTATCATGTAAACGTATTTTAACTAAAAAATATATTGATCTTGAAAATCTTTTTTGATTTGAGTTATATTTTTGAATTGAAGTGCATTTAGTTTATTACTTTCAGCGGCTTTTGTGTTTTTTGCACTGTCGTCAATAAAAATGCAATTTTCAGGTCGCAAGGAATATTTCTCAATTAAATGTTTATATATTTTAAACCCTGGTTTTAATTCCTTTACATCGTTTGAAAATACCATGCCTTCAAAAATACCTTTCAATTTAGATTTTTTAAGTATTTCAGTTACAATATCGTAATTATTTGAAAGCAAATATAATTTATAATCATTTAGTTTAAGCTCTTCACAATATTTTATCATTTCTTCATTCCAATTAATTGCATCTTTAAATGCAGATGCAAGAGCAGCGTAGTCTATTTCAGGAATAATTGTTTTTATTTTTGAATGATATTCTCTAAAAGATTCACTTCCTAAAAGAAGACCTTTTTCATGAGTCACAAGCACATTTAGAACTTTAGTTTTATCAATATTGTATTTAACAGAAAGTATAGTTGCAACATTATTAGAATAATTACCATCTGTTAAAACTCCGCCCCAATCAAAAATTATATTCTTAATGTTGTAAGAAGAAAGATATTTCATTAAATGTGTTTGAATATCTTTTTTCTCATGAGTGTGATTAATTATATCTAGCAAAAGGTTTAAGAGATTCTCGTCGATATAGGATTTATCCTTTAATTCTTTTAATACTAGCAAATTTTCATAACCTTCAATTGCCTGACCTACTTCTTTTTTTATTTGATCAATTGTTTTTCCTTGACCTAACATAAAACCAAATCTTATGTTTCTAGAATCAGGAGCAGTTGCAGTTAAAAAAAGATCACCCAAACCAGCAAAGTCAATAAAACTGTGCCTTAAGATGTTCTTTTTATTAACATTAAGATAGTAAAACTCAGAATACGCTTTTGATAAAAGTGCTGCACGGAAATTTTTACCAAGATCAAAACTGTTACACAGACCTACAAGGATTGCTACAATATTTTTATATAATCCTAAAAGTTGAATTCCTTTTATATCAATTGTTGTTTTGATAAAGAAACTCGGAGTTTGTAATTGTTTTTTCACAGTTCTTGTTGTCGATCTATTCCCGCCTAACATAACAGCAGCTGGATTTCCTGCAGCTAATTCCGCAGCAAGACTTGGGCCTGATAATGCAAGAACTTTGCTTTTATTGCAACCTAATGTATCTAGAATAAGATCAGTTATTACTTTTCCGTCTTTAAAAAGACCTTTACTTATTGAAATTATAATTTGATTATTGTAAACTTTTTTCAAATCATTTAATGCATAAAATGCGGCTTGAGAAGGTACGGCTAAAATAAGAATTCTATATTTTTTAGACTCATCTAGATTTAATGTTGCAGTTATTTTTTTATTTAATTTAATTTCTTTAAGATATTTAGAATTAAGATTATTTTTGTTGATGTCTTCCACTACATCTTTTTCAATTGAATAAAGGCAAACGTCATTATCTTTGCTTTGTGAAAAAACTTGTGCTAAAGCAGTTCCAAAACTTCCTGCACCAATTATGAATATTTTTACCATAAACCAATAATTATGTGAGCATTTATAACTTTTTAGAAAAAGGACCCATCCTAAAAAACCACAATAAAGTATACTGCCTGATTATGAGCCGATATTGCGTATTAATTGATGGAGCAACGACGAGCGCATAGTGAGGAGTGTGGCGACTATTCGTGAGCGCTAGCGAACTAAAACCATTAAGGCGAATTGGCAGTATACTAAATAATTCTGGAAAAATAGATGGTATTTAGCATTCTAAAGGTAAAATTAGGTTCAAAGGACTACTTGATAAGGACAACAAACGAAACCTTATTAAATACAGCAGTATTAACGCCTATCATGAAAGTAGCAGCAATCTCAGATATTCATAGCAATATATTTGCACTTCAAGCAGCAATACGAGATGCAAAACTACAAGGAGCAGATAAATTTCTGTGTCTAGGCGATATTGTCGGATATGCGAGTAGACCTCGCGAGGTTCTTGCAGAAATTAGAGGCATAACGTCAGACGTAGTTTTAGGAAATCACGATTTATATTGTTCAATAACTGAAGATGAGCTTAAAGATTCTTTGAAATCAGATAAACTCCATTCTGATGCTGCAAAAGGAATAAAGATTAATCGATTACTTTTGAATCATGAAGAACTATCATTTCTAGGTACATTAAAAGATACAATAGAAGAAAACCCTTATTATCAAGCAACACATAGTAGCATGGAAAACCCATTAAGATTCAATTATATTCACGATAATGAAGAAGCAATGATTAGCTTAAAATTAATTAAACAAAGAGTTCTTTTTGTTGGACATTCACATATACCAAGCGCGTTTATGTTAACAGACGGAACAGATAATTGTAATCAATTAAACTTCTCACACGAAATATACTTATATCCTCAAGAAGGAAGAAGATATCTAATTAATCCTGGATCAGTAGGACAACCAAGAGATGAAGATTCAAGAGCCGCATATGCAATATACGATACTGATAAACAAAAAGTAACCTTCAGAAAAGTGGCATATGATGTTGAAAAAATGCAAAAAGATATTCGAGAGAGAAGAATTAATGGAGAAAGTTTTCCATTTATGACAGCATATCGATTAGAATTTGGAAGATAATTATCTATATTAAAATACAAATTCTCAGCGTAAACATAAATACATAGATTATCGGTAAGCACTCATTATAACATTTTCTTTGATTCTAAATATTGAATCATTTGCCGATCATACGATTTATGAAGAATAATACTGGCATGAGTAGTTTTATCTGATCTAAGAACGAAATCTCGTCTATCAATTCCATAATATTCTTCAGGCAGACAAGTTACTTCTTGCCTTTTAAACGGAGTATTTTCAATTATATTTCTGAAATGTCTCGGTTTAATTACACAATATTCAACACCGCTTTTTTTACTTACACGCATTTCTTTATCCCATAATTTTTCAGTCAATAATTGACTTACAAAGAACATTTGATCGAATTGTAGATGATTTAAACAATATTTTATCATCCAGTTACGATTTCTTTTCTCTAAAAATGTCAAAAGACCTTTAGTAGTATGAAAACCAATTACATATGACGTCGAACGATCAAGTTTTGCAAAACCATCTATTTGATATTTTTTTAATCTAAAACCGTAATCAGCATTTCCAGCTTTAGCCTCTACAAAAAAGGAAGGAGTTTCAAAATCAGGAAGAATAGCTCGACAATCAGTACTCGCTGCTCGAGAAGTTTTAAATTCGGGAAATTGTCTTTGAAGTTGAATTTCAAAAGAACTTCCTATAATGGTACATATTGTAGACATATTTAAGGTAAAATTCTTTGTTTTTTAAAGTAGTATATTTTCTAACCTTCATAATGATAACATATAACTGTAATGTAGGAATAAAATAAATGATAAAATACATAAAAATTTACAACAGTAATATGTCGCGAAGAAAATAAGAAGTAGCACCTTCAAAACTTTAGATGAAAATAAATTAAGGTTCTGCGTTCCCGGATGGAGCACCCCCTCGCAACGAACTCAAATTGTACTTCTAAAAAGTTTTGACATTTGGGGTGCTACTTCTTATAATGCAAAAGACTTATTACTACAATCTTACATAAATTATATAAAGGGAGTTTGCACGAAAATAAATATGCACTATTGTAATAAAGAAGAGAAGGAGATTCTATCTGAATTAAATACTTCAAAAGAAGGTCTTTCTACAGCTGCTGCAAATAAAAAATTAGAAACTGATGGTAAAAATATCATTAAAGATGAGAGTAAAATCTCTAGTTTTAAAATATTTATATCACAATTCAAAAATCTCTTAATTATATTGCTAATTATAGCAGGAGTGATATCATTATTTTTTAATCAGATCAGTGATTGTTTAGTTATTTTCTCAATTGTTTTAATTAATGCACTTGTAGGATTTTTCCAGGAACATAATGCTGCAAAAGCAATACGTGCACTAAAAAATATGCTTTCTAGTAAAACGAGAGTTATTAGAGATGGAGTAACGCAAGAAATTGCTGCGGAAAATTTAGTTGTTGGAGATATTATAATCTTAGAAGAAGGTCAAAAAGTTCCTGCGGATGCAAGATTAATTGAAACTATGAATCTTGATGTAAATGAGTCTACACTTACAGGAGAATCATGGGCTGTTTCAAAAACATCCTCTAAACTAAAAAAAGAAATTAATAAAATAACCGAAATGACCAATATGGTTTTTACTGGAACTAATGTTATTAAAGGAAAAGGACTTGCAATAGTTACTGCTACTGGAATGAATACTGAATTTGGAAAAATAGCAACAATGACTATGTCTACTGAAGAAAAATTAAGTCCTCTTCAAAAAGAAATTGATTCAGTTGGAACATCAATTGCCAAGGCAATGGTTGTTATTTGTGTGTTTGTATTTTTATATGGAATTTTTATTAGAGGGGATAGTTTAGCAACAATGTTTTTCTATTCAATAAGTTTAGCTGTTGCAATAGTTCCTGAAGGACTTCCTTCAACAATTACTATTTCTTTAGCTATGGGAGTTAGAAAAATGGCGGATAAAAAAGCTATTATGAGAAAGCTTTCTGCTGTAGAAACACTTGGATGTATTACAGTTATTTGCTGTGATAAAACTGGAACTATTACTAAAAATAGAATGAGTGTTGAAAAAATATACGTTAATAATAAATACATTGATGCAAATAGTTTAAAATTAGATTCTAAAGAAAATCAGCAAATATTAAGAATATCTGCACTTTGTAATAATGTAATTAGCCAAGACGGAAAGTTCATAGGAGATCCTTTGGAAACCGCTCTTGCAGATATGATAGATGAAGGAACTAAGACCATTCAAGCTCACTCTACTGCGCATAAAAGATTATCTGAAATTCCTTTTGATTCAGATAGAAAATTAATGACAGTAATCAATTTTGTTGGAAAAAATAAAATTGCCCATGTTAAAGGATCACCTGAAAAAATAATACAAAAAAGTAGCTATATATATATTAATGGTAAAATAAAAAAATTAACTATTGCAGATAAGAAAAAACTTCTTGAAAAAAATGCTGAAATGGGAGAAGCAGCATTGAGAGTTCTCGGATTTGCATTTAAAGATTGTTCTAAGTTAAAAAATATTAAAGATGAGTCAAAGATTGAAAAAGATCTAATATTTGTAGGCTTTATTGGTATGAGCGATCAAATAAGAGATGGCGTTAATGAATCAATTGCAGCATGTAAAGAGAGCGGAATTAAAACAATTATGATATCAGGAGATCAAAAAGTAACAGCATTTTCTATTGCTAAAAAAATCGGTCTTGTGTCAGATATTAATGAAATTATAACTGGTACTGAATTAGAAAAAATGACTGATGATGAATTGGCAAAAGCAACTTTAAGAATTAAAGTTTTTGCTGGAAGTACGCCTAAAGATAAAATGAGAATCATTAGCGCTCTTAGAAGAAATCACGAAATTATAGCGATGACTGGAGATGGAGTAAATGATGCTCCTGCATTAAAAAATGCTGATATTGGTATTGCTATGGGCATTAGCGGCACTGATGTAAGCAAAGAAGCATCTAATATGATTCTTTTAGATGACGCTTTTCCAACTATTGTTTCTGCAATAAGAGAAGGAAGAGCAATTTATGAAAATATCAAGAAATTTGTTTTATTTGTTTTAACCGGAATTGCAACAGAATTATTCTGTGTACTTACAGGTTTATTTTTAGGAAGCCCACTACCTATATTAGCAGTCCAAATTCTATGGATTGATCTATGTTCTGAGGTTTTACCTGCATTAACATTTGCATACGATAAAACCGAAGAGGATTTGCTTAAACGAAAGCCACGAAATATGAAAGACAATATTATTGGCAAAGAAATGATAACAAATATACTTAGACTAAGTATCTGGGCAACTATTGTAACTATGCTGACTTTTTTCTATGTTTTAAAAACTTCAGACGTTGTAAGAGCTCAAACAGTAACTTTTACAATAATAGTATTATTCCAAATGTTTAATATATTTAATATGAAAAATATGAAAAGAACCATATTTAGAATAAATTCTTTAAAGAATATATACACACTAGCAGCTATATTTATTACTATTGTTTTACAAATATTAATAGTCCAAACTCCTATTGGAAATGAGCTACTTCATACAACTCCTCTTTTGATAAAAGAATGGATAATGATATTTGTTTTAGCTTCTAGCATAATCTGGTTTGAAGAGATTAGAAAGATTATTGCGAATGGAATTGAAAAAATGAAGAAGAATAAAAATTAATTTGAAATTATTAATCTAAAAAATTAACCGAATATTTTATTTCGAAGTGCGTCTTTTTTATCTTTATTCAATAAAGCATCATACATAGCATATAAGTTTGACAAAAAAATAAGTCAGATATATAAAATGCGGAAAGAAGGATTCGAACCCTCGTAAGCACTAAGCTAACGGCTCCTAAGGCCGCCCCGTTTGACCGCTCCGGCATTTCCGCGTCAATGTTTAAGATATAAATATTAAATAAAAAAATAAAAAATTAGATTTTAAAATCTAATGATTTCTCTTATGTGCTCTTCTACTTGGTCTTGCTTTTTCAAAGCCTTCGCCTTTACCTGCAAGTCCTCTGGATTTTCGTCCAGCAGAAGTTAAGCCTCTATATGCTCTTCCTGTTTGAAGATTGGATAAGTTTTTGTCTGATTTAATTACTGGATGATTTGTATCAACCATAATTACTTCGTACCAAACAGTTTGACCATCGTCGCCAACCCAATATGAATTTAATACTTCACAGTTCGGATAATTTTTAGAAACTCTTTCTTCAGCAATATTTTGGTAACTTTTTCTTAAAACTAAAAGTCTTCTTTGAGTTTTAGATCTTCGTCCACCAGCCATTTTTGGTCTGAAATGAGATCCTCTATCAAGCTTTTGTCTTACTACAAAAATTCCTTGTTTTGCTTTGTATCCTAATGATCTTGCTCTATCAAGTCTTGTCGGTCTTTCTAATTTTACTGTAACAGGTTCATTATTCCATTGAATAATTTTATCTTTATATACCTGTCCTAGGTTTTCCTTTGGGTCTTTCCAAAGCGTTCTTAGCTCTTTATACATACTCATTTTTATTCACCTAACAAATTATTACGATTCAGGATGCTAAACCCCACATCTCGCTTAATAACTTCAGAAAAAGAGATGGTTTATAAAGGTTATTGGAAGGGAAATAGAGGAATAATACTCTGAAATACTTTTGAAATCAGCCTTAACTCAAGCCAAAATAACGCCTTTCATTCAAATACCAGAAGCCAAAAGTATAGAGAACTTTGCAAAAGTCCCCTTTTCAGAGCTATCTTTTTAATAAAAA
>CAZKZU010000016.1:0-36428 GCA_964557345.1 uncultured Methanosarcinales archaeon | reverse complement strand
AAAAATAAAAAAAGATGCTGATAGATTATCTATTCAGCTTTTGCTTTGTGTGTTACTTTAACTCTAAGTCCTGGGAGTCCAGTACCTAATGGAACTGGTTGGTTCATCATTACGTTCTCGATAACGGAATTAAGATGATCAACTTCTCCTACAACTGCAGCGTTAATAATATGTTTAATTGGAGTCTCGAAACTTGCTCTTGCAAGAATAGATGATTTTTCAGAAACAACACCGTATCTTGAAATACCTTTAAGACTTCCGCTTGCACACATAGTGTCAGCAACAAGCATAATGTGTCTTGCATCAATATCTAAACCTTGAGTTTCTAGAACTTTTTCTACTTCTCTCATGATTAATGCTCTAGTAGCTTCAACACCTAATGAAGATAAAGTTTCAAATAAGTCGTTACTGTATGTTTTTGCATCATTTACGCCTTCAACTTTAAGAACTTCTTTTAGGTTAGTTCCTGATGTTACGAAAATGTATTCTGTTCCTCTCATTACCGGGAAAACATGTTTAACATCTTTGATTCCGCCAACGTATAATTCTTTTAGCTTTTCTTTGATGTAATAAATTTCGTTTAGATTAGTAATAGCTTCAACTTTAACAGAAACAATGTTTCCATTTTCTTTGATTTCACATTTTTTGAATGCTTTTTCAATTGTTTTTTTAATTAAATCTCTATCAATTGCTAATTTTTTAATGTTGTCGTTGTTTAATTCAATTTCAACAGTATGTTCTGCAATGTTGATTGAGAAACTATTTGATAAGTCGCCTAAATTAATTTCTTTTATTTTTAATGCGATATCGTTTAATTTTTCACCATTACAATATGGTTTTTTTAAGTATACTTCCATTGACGGAGTTGCAATTGTTTTTCGTCCATCAAGAATTTCAATAAGTCTAGGTAACCCTGTACTTACACTCATTTCAGCTACACCTGCGAAATGCTTAGTGTTTAAAGTCATCTGAGTACCTGGCTCTCCAATAGATTCTGCAGAAATTAATCCTACGCATTCACCAGCAGTAATTTGAGATTCTTTGTATTCAGTTTCAATATGGTCTAAAATTTCTTTTAGTTGTTTGTCAGTTACTTTTTCAGGTAAACATTCTGTTATATCCTGAACAATTCTGTCTGGCAAATTTCGTTTTGCAATTTCTTTAGCGATATCCATTTTGTGCTCCCGTTTTTTATTTTATAATTTTTTGTTAAATGTTATTTATTGAATTTCGTTGTTTTTTTTAAAGTCTAAATCTAATTGTTAAAAATAACTTAAAAGCACATTTATTTTGTGCTAGTAATTAATTCAATAATTCTTTTTACATTGATTTTTCCAGCTTCTGATTTAGATACATCAATTCCGTCTTCTCCGTATTTGAATTGGATAATTTTTCCGCTTGCATCTCTTACAGTTTCATCGTATTCGATTTTTAGATCTTGCATTGCGTTAGCAAGTCTTCTGTATAAGTAACCTGATTTTGGTGTTCTTAAAGCAGTATCCATCAGTGAATCTCTTCCAGTCATAGCTCCGAAGAAAAATTCGGATGGTTTCATACCTGACTTAAATCCATTTCTGATAAATCCTCGTCCTTCAGCACTTAAATCATTTTTAGGGAAAGCAGATAAAGTTCTTTTACTGTATCCAGCGGAGATTCTAAATCCTCCTAAAGACTGCTGACCTACACTTGCACCAACTTGGGCAATCTGAATAACGTTTCCTCTTGCTCCGGAATTAGTCATACTGAAAGTACCTGAATTTGGATTAGTGTTATCTTGTACTAATTTACCAGCTTCACTTCGAGCTTTGTTTAAAATTTCAACAATTCTGATTTCTAAAGTTTCAGCAACAGTTCTTCCTGCCATAGCTTCAGCATTACCTGCTTTAAACTGTGCAATTAACTTGTTGATTTTTTCTTCAGCTTCAGTAAATGTTTTCTTAATTTTATCTTGAGTTTCAGTTGGTAAATCACTGTCTGAAATACTAACAGTTAAACCTTTCTTTTGAAGTGCTTCAATTCCTAATCTGAAAATTCTTCCCATGATGATTAATGCTTCATCTGGTCCGTATTTTTTATGAATAGTTCTAAGTAAAAGTCCTTTTCCACCACCAAGGTTTGCTGAATCCATATAACCATCTTTTAAAATTCCATTTTTGATGATTACTGCTTCTCCAGTTTTTGTTTTTCCTAAGAAATTAAAGTCTTTAGGTAAAAGGCAACTGAAAACATCTTTTCCAGATACAAATTCGCCAGCAGGTAATGATTTTAAATCATATAATCTAGCTTCAAATAATAAATCAACAGCGTGTTGTCTTAATATTTTATCTTCTTTAGTTAAATAATAGTTACCAGTGATTGCATCTTGAATCATTCCAATAATGGATAAACCATATCTTGGAGAAATGATTTGAGTTTGTACTTGCATAAGTAATTCAGCTTCAACTCTTGCTTCTTCGGTTTGAGGAACGTGTAAGTTCATTTCATCTCCATCGAAATCCGCGTTGTATGGAGCACAAACTGCTGGGTTGATTCTAAATGTTCTTCCAGGTAAAACTCTAACTTTATGACACATCATTGACATTCTGTGTAATGAAGGCTGTCTGTTAAATAATGCAACATCTCCGTCCATTAAATGTCTTTCAACAATATATCCTGGTTGTAATTCTTCTAGTAATTGTTCTTTAGTTTCATCAGCGATTTTCTTTCTTTTCCCATCTGGTCTGGCAACATAATTTGCTCCTGGGTATTTTTTAGCGCCTTTTTCTATGAATTTTTTTAAGTAATCCATGTTCCAAGTTGTAACAATTTCTGGAACTGTAAGTTTCATTGCAATTTCCATAGGGACTCCGACTTCGTTGATTTCAATCATCGGGTCTGGAGATACAACAGTTCTTGCTGAGAAGTTTACTCTTTTACCTGCTAGGTTATGTCTAATTCTTCCTTCTTTACTTTTAATTCTTTCTGCAATTGTTTTTAATGGTTGTCCATTTCTGTGTCTTGCAGGAGGAAGTTGAGTTACTTCGTTATCGAAAAATGTAGTGATGTGGTATTGTAATAAATCCCATAAATCTTCAATGATGATTTCTGGAGCACCAGCGTTGATGTTCTCGAATAATCTTTGGTTGATTCTTACGATATCACCTAACTTGTGTGTTAAATCATCTTCTGATCTTTCACCAGTTTCTAATGTGATACTTGGTCTCATAGTTACTGGAGGCATTGGTAGAATTGTGATAATCATCCATTCTGGTCTTGCCATAGAAACATTGAATCCAAGCATTTTAGCATCTTCATCAGTGATTTTTTCCATTCTAGTTCTTATTTCAATTGGAGATAATCTTTTTCCATCTTCAATAAAAGTAGTTGGTTTTTCAATTGTGATTGTTTTTTTAGCAGCTTTACAATGTGGACATTTATTGTTATTTTTGTCAGCTGAGATTTTTGCTTTTAATGCTGATCTTCTTTTAGAAAGTCCGCCTTCAGAATCTGCTTTAGTTAGTTCGTCTTCAAAATTAATTATTTCTTTATCAGAAACTAATGGTTTTCCACATTCTCCACAAGTTGATCTTAAAATACTTAAAATCAATGGAACGAATTTAATATGAATTACTGGTCTTGCAAGTTCAATGTGACCGAAATGACCTGGGCATTCTTTTAATCTTTGTCCACAAGTCTTACATCTTAGACCTGGATCAATTACTCCTAGTCTGATATCCATAAGACCACCGTCTACAGGATAACCTTCTTTATCATAAAGTTCTGGTGTAACAATTTTTGCAGCAGACATATCTTTAATCATCTTATGCGACAAAATTCCAAATTGGATGCTTTTTATATATTTGAAAACGTATTCTTCGTTCATGTTTTGGCCTCTTGAGTATTATCTAATTTTTTATTTTTCGTTGATTATTATTTTTTTAATATTATTTCGTTTTTTCTTTTTTCAAAATTGAAATTATAAATAAAAAAATCTAAAGTAAATAAAATTAATATTTACTTAGTAGCTGTAGTTTTGGATAAACACACATTGCTTTTAATTCGTCTAACAATAATTTGAATGCATATGCAACTTCTACATTTGAGATGTCTGCAGTTTCTCCAAATAACGGACTTACAAATCTGTTTTTATAAACATCTTTGTAAACCATAAGTCCAGATTGTTCACATACTGGAACAATTGTTCTATCGGAATCAAATCTTTCTTTTAGTAATAGAGCAGCACCGTGTGCAACAAAAGTATCTTTCTCCATTTCACCAAGTCTTAGACCTCCTTCCTTAGCTTTACCTTCAGTTGGTTGTCTAGTTAATAATTGGATTGGACCTCTAGCTCTTGACTGCATTCTGTTTGCAACCATATGTTTAAGTTTTAAGTAGTACATACTTCCAACGTAAATTTTTGCATCAAACATTTCTCCTGTTTGACCATTGTACATTGTTTCTGTTCCGTTTTCTTTAAATCCTGCGTCTAGAAGTTCTTGTCTTAAAGTTTCTTCTGGTTCACAGTTGAATGTTGTACCATCAATGTATCTTCCATTTAATGCTCCTACTTTTGCACCAATTAATTCTAAAAGGTGTGAAATAGTCATTCTCGACGGGATACCGTTTGGAGAGAATAATAAATCTGGAACAACTCCTGATGCAGTAAAAGGCATGTCTGTTTGATCTACAAGTAAACCAATTACTCCTTTTTGACCGTGTCGAGATGTAAATTTATCTCCGATCTCTGCTTTTCTCATGTCTCTAACTCTTACATTTACAGTTCTGTTTCCTTCTTCATTTTCAGTTAACATGATAAAATCAACAGTTCCATTAGTGTCAGCAGTTACTGAACTTTCTCTTTTAACAGATGAGATTAAATTGTATTCATCCATACCAGATAAAAATCTTGGTGGTGAAACTTTACCAATTAAAACATCTCCTTCAGAAATTTCTGATTCAGGATAAATGATTCCGTCAGCTTCAAGTAATCTATAATCGTGTTCGGATTTGTATCCTTTTACTTCTTTATCTGGAACAATAATTCCATCAATTAAACCACCAGAATATCTGATTTCTTCTGCTTCATATGGTTTAAAATAAATACTTCTTGCTAATCCTCTGTCAATAGAAGCCTTGTTTATAATTACAGCATCTTCCATGTTATATCCTTTATGTGCAATAATTGCAACAGTAAAGTTTTGTCCAGATGGGTGTGAGTCGAAATCAACAATGCTATGCATTACAGTTGTTACGATTGGTTTTTCAGAATTTATTAAAAGATTTACATCAGTATCAATTCTAAGTCCGTAGTTTCCTATATAATGACCAATTGCCTGTTTTTGGTTTTTTGCACCAATGGACAATCTTGCCGGAGCAGTGTGGTTTCCGAATGGAACTAATGATGAACAAACACCAAACATAGCTAATGCCATGATTTCCATGTGTGTATGATTTTTAGTTAATTCAGATTCATTAAATGCAATTAAACAATTTTCTTCTTCAGCTGCATCAATATATTCTACTAGACCCATGTCTAAAACATCTGTCCATTTAAGATCTTTATTTTCAAGTTGTTCAAGATGTTTTTTTGTCAATGCAACTTTCCCATCTTTTACTACAAGTAGAGGTCTTCTTAATCTTCCTCTTTCACTTTCAACCATTACTGTATCTCTTACATCATCGTAGCTTACGTTAACATTTTTAGATACTTCGCCTTTTCTTCTTTTTTCAATAAGATTTTCAACAAAATTTTTTGGATCGTCTACATTTCCAACAAATTTCCCATTCAATTTCAAGTCTGCCATTTTTGTACCGTTTTTTTCTTTTATTATTTTAATTTGCGTTATTTTTTCGTTTAATACTTTTTGATTAATTTAAAAATAATAATTGTAGATTTTATTCTACAAATTTAACTCCTAATTTTCTTAGGTTTTCAATAATGTCTTGTTCTTTATCATCAAGTGAAACTTCAGCAAGCATTGCTAAATTTTTTCTAAGACCAATGTTTGTTCCTTCAGGAGTCTCGCTTGGGCAAAGTCTTCCCATGTGAGTCGGGTGCAACATTCTTGCTTCAAAGTTTTCCTGTGTTGTTTCAAGTGGGCTTACTACTCTTTGTAGATGGCTTAGAGTATCTTGGTAATTTAATCTCTGTATTCTTTGACTAATACCTTTTCTTCCGCCAGTCCAATTTCCAGTAGCCATTGCACTGTAAATTCTGCTTGTGATTAATTTTTCTCTGATAATTACTTTTATTGACGGGAATTTTCCTCTTTTTACAATTCTTTGGAAGTTGTATAGAAGGTCGTCAGTTAAAACTTTTAAGTTAAATCTAAATAAGTCAGATAAAAGATCTCCGCTTAATTTGATTCTCTTGTTCATGTAATGATCTTTATCATCCATTGGAATTTCTTTTGCAGCAGTTAATACAAATTGCTTAAAGTATTTACATAAATTCTTTGCTTTAAACATTCTTTTTGTTACATCAGTTCCTAAATGTGGAAGTAAGAATCGATCTAAGATATCTTGTACTCTTTCAAGTCTGATTTCTTTTGCTTGAGTAATTCCAATTTCTTTTGCAATCCAGTCGATAGCATCTTCTGGTGTTTTAATATCTACAAACTCGTATAAGTTTATGAAAATTTCATCTGAATGAGTTGGTGCAGAAATGTTCATTACAATTTCTTCATCTCTTACCATTCCTAATGCTTTCAATAGAACAATAATTGGGATTTTTTTCAGTCTAGTAAAGCTGATGTATAAAATTCCGTCTTTTGGTCTTTCAAAAGTATGTGGGATTTTATATGATCCAAATTCAGAGAATAAAGTTCCAACAAATGAAGAAGTTCCTGTTGTTTTGTCTTCAATTAAAAGTTTGTTTGCTGTTAAATCTTCAAGATGGATTAAAACTTTTTCAGTTCCATTGATAATGAAATATCCTCCAATATCTGCAGGGTCTTCTCCATGTTTAAGTAATTCGTCTCTGTTTTTACCATGTAAATTACAAAGTTTTGCTTTTAACATTACCGGAAGACTTCCGATTTGAGTTGTGAAAGTTTCTCTTTGAACTCCGTTAATATGAGAAGAAATTTCTAACATGATTGGTCCAGCGTAAGTAATTTTTCTTAATCTTGCTTCTTGCGGATAAATTTCTCTTTTAGAACCATCTGCTTCTACAATTTCTGGTTTTCCTACCCAAATTTTATCTAAGCTGATTTTAAAGCTGTCGATGTTATTAGGAATGATTGTTGGTTCAATTGTTTTACTGTCGTCAATAACTTTTTTAAGTTCGTTGTCGACAAAATTGTTAAATGATTTAATGTTAGAATCCACTAATGTGCATTGTTCAAAATATTTTTTAAGCAAGACTTCTCCATAAGGGTTTTTAAAATCTTTTTTCTTATTCATTTATTACACCTCTGTAGAAATATATTTCTCCTGCAGTTTCACTATCTCTTTTAATTTTGATAACATCGCCGATTTTTATATCAAGATGTCGAATTGCCGGATCTTTAATTATTATTTTTGGCAGTTCTGCTATTGTTATGCTATATTTTTCGAAAAGTTCTTGTTTTTCTTTTTCAGAAAGCTTGATGTGTTCAGGTACAAGCTCGTGTATTAGTTTTTCCTTCATTTTTCCCCCTTGATAACCATAAATGAGCCGTGTGAGATTTGAACTCACGACATCTACATTAAAAGTGTAGCGCTCTAGCCAGGCTGAGCTAACGGCCCTTTTTCATAAAAAAAACAAATAAATCAATAAGTAAACAACGCCCTGGCCGGGATTTGAACCCGGGTCGAAGCCTCGACAGGGCTTCATGATAGGCCAACTACACTACCAAGGCAGTATTCTAACTAGCTTAAAGGTTAAATCTTTCTTCAAATAAGCATAGCCATTACAAGTCCGAAAAAAACGGCTATTTATAAATATATCGGCAAAACTAGAGATAATTATGAATAAGTTAAAGATATTTGTTGAGGAGTTGTATTAGAGATATGGTTGTGGGAGAGTAAAGGGGGGATAAATAATTGGAATATTCAATGTTATTTTGATTTGTTATTCTAATTTATTCAAAAGTAAACTCTTTGGGTATTTTATCGCCTACTGGATATTTCATACAAAATCCTTCCAGAGTATTCGCAGTAATTGATGCAACTGCTAGATTTCTATACCAATTTGTGTCTGCGGGAATAACGTGCCAAGGTGCATAATCTGTACTTGTTTTTGAAAGGATTTCTTCATATGCAGCCATATATTGTTTCCAGAATTTTCGTTCAACAACATCAGCTGCTCTAAATTTCCACTTTTTTGTTGGATCTTTAACTCTTTCTTCAATCCTTTCTTTTTGTTTGTCTTTACTAACATTTAAGAAAAATTTCAGAATTGTAGTGCCTTCATCTGTAAGCATTCTTTCAAAATCATTGATGTGACCATATCTTTTTTCCCATACGTTTTTTTCAACAAGATTATGAACTCTAACGGGGAGAATGTCTTCATATTGACTTCTATTAAATACAACTATTTCTCCAGTTTTTGGAGTGTTTTGATGAATTCTCCAAAGATAATCATGACTTAATTCTTCTTCTGATGGTTTTTTGTAACTTACAACTCTTATTCCACTAGGATTAAATCCTGCAAATGCTGTTTTTATAGTGCCGTCTTTTCCAGCAGTATCCATCGCTTGTAATATAATTAGTAATTTATGTTTTTGTTCTGCAAAAAGTAAATCTTGTAATTCCCCAAGTCTTTCATTAACTTTTTCTAATTGGGCTTTACCTTCGTCTTTACTTCCACTAAATGCTCTTTTATCGTCGGTAGCAAATCTATCCATATGCACTCTTTTATCCGAAGGTACTCTATAATTCTCGCCCCATTTACTTAGATTCAAATAGTTACTACTCATAAATAAATGAAATTAATCTTAATATATAAATGTTGGTTTTGTTTTAGTTTTAAGAATTTCATTGTTATATTTTGTAAAAATACAATCTAAAAGTATACTGCCTACTGCGTGAGCATAATTAAAGTTGAGCTTTAAACCATAGCGACAGGATGTTCCCTGGAGCGTAAATGGTTATCGATCCTATTTCTAAGTATGCGAACTTGGCAGTATACTTTTATCAATGAAGTGATTTGAGTTAGTATTTTGTATATGAGAATTAAGAAATGTCTTAGTAGGTATTATTTATTCTAACGTTTGATTCTTAAATCCGCCATTGTATTTCTCAGCACCTTTTGTTTTTTGAAAGATTAGCTGGCAAACTTTAATTCCTGGATGAATTCTTAGTGTTTCTTTTCCTGCATTATATATTTCTAGAACTTGTTGATTAGAAACTCCTGGGCAAATAAATGGTGCAGTAATGTGACTCATAAATCCAACTCTTGCGTATTTTGATCTCGAGTTAAGCCAACCACAAATATCTGTTGGAAGAGTTATTTTTTCTTTTGTGATTCCAATAACTAAATCTCCGGGTTTTAAAATAAATCCCTTTTTAATATCTACTAATTTAGTTATTTTTTTGTAATCTAATTCTTCTTTTATATCAATTACATTTTTTTCTTTTAGGAAAACTCTTATTTTGTCATCGAGAGTTAAATCAATTGAAGCAGGACCAATTGCAGATTTATCGAAAGGAGTTATAACTATTCTTTTTTTTGCAATCTCTTTTAGTATCTCTTTTTTTCCTAAGATCATGATTAACTCTTTATACAAATAAATTATCTATAACAAACTTAATTTTCCTGTGACTTTATCGATTTCTTCTTCTTCTGCTGGGCCAATTCCAAGGGCAGTAACTGTTCCTGGTGCAACTACTGTTTTGCCTGCATCAGTAATTAATGAAGCAACTAAACCTGCGTCTTTAGCTTTTCTCAAATATTCTCTTAGTTCTTTTTCACTTTCCACTTTTAATGCAACTTTCTTTTGGCCTTCATTATGCCACTCTTCGACGATAGTTCTTTTAGAATTTAGGCAAGCTTCAACTGCAGCATGAGCTGCTTGTGCTGCTAACTTACCTTTAGGCAAATTAAGATCTTTTCTTATTAATATTACTTGTTTAAGCGACATATTTAGTGTAATCTTGTTTAGGATTAATAAAGCTTCTTAGAATTAATAAATATTGGGGTTTTAGAGATTTAAGTTATTATTTGTTTGACTTTTTATGTAATTACTCTTTTTTGAGGGTACGTAACATTTAAATACTATTGATTCTAAAAATATGTTATGGGTAAATCGCAAACTTCAACTGAGTATCTTGTTATTCTTGCTGTAGTTATAATAATCGCTCTTGTTGCAATTAATACTCTTGGTGGATTTCCAGGAATTGGTTCTAATAATAATAAAAAAGTTTCTGATTTTAAACTTTCTTCGGATACAATTGGAATTGAATCTTATAGTATTGGAGTAAATTTTTCTTTATTTAAAATAAAAAATAATTATTTTGATACAATAACTGTAACTGAATTTCGTGTGAATCAACAAGCAAATTTGACTTGTAATTCCTCTAATACAATTCCTGCTTTGCCTATTGTATTGAACGTCGGGGAGAGTAAACTAATTAATTGTTCTGCAGTCAATAGTTCAAATTATGCAATTACAAATAAACAGACTCCTGTCTTAGGTATTTCCTATATTGATCCAATTGGTGCAACAAGAACTGCTGGAAATGTTCAAAGTTATGCGGCAGTAAATTCCTCTAGTGAAAATGGAAGTCAAGGTGAAGGGCAACCTTATGTTCCTAGTTCAACAGTTTTGTCTTTACGAAATGGTTTAGTTGCATATTATCCCTTTGATGGAAATGAATCAGATTTAAGTGGAAATGGAAATGATGGGACTAATAATGGCGGAGTTATTTATACTCAATCTGGAAAAGTTGGTGGAGCATATAGTTTTGATGGAAGTGACGATTATTTAGATTTAGGAACTAATATTAGACCTTCAAATATATCTATTTCAACTTGGATATATTGGACTGGTGGAACTCATGTAGATGATTTTTACGGAGTAGTTTATAATCAAATGAATGGTCATCCTTGGGATCAGTTTTGTTTAATGATTTTACATTCTGATTTTGGAAAAATTGATTTCGGAGTTACTGATGGAGTAAATGCGAATAGTTATTTGGTTTCAAATAATGCTATAACTCAAAATGCTTGGCATCATGTAGTAGTTACTTGGAATGGAACTACTCAAGTAATTTACATAGATGGCACTTATGATAATAGTATTAATGTTAATTTAACAATGGGTACTGGGTCATATCCTGTTTATTTAGGAACAAATCATCCTTATCTTTTAGATACTTTTGCAGGAACTATGGATGAGGTTGCTATTTGGAATAGAGCGTTGAATTCAACTGAAGTAGCTGAATTGTATAATTCAAGTAATGGTTTAAGTTTGTCTTTATCTGGAGCACAAACTCCTGTTTGTCAAGTGGCAGAAACAAATTGTAGTGGAACTGAATATTTAACTTGCTCGAATGGAAATTGGGTAAATGCCGGTCATGTTGCAGGAGAATGTGGATATTATACTCCCGTTGCATTAAATGTTCTTAGAACTGGATTAGTTGGCTATTGGCCATTAGATGGAAATACTTCTGATTTAAGTGGAAATGGAAATAATGGAAATAATTATGGTGCAATTTATACGTCTTCGGGAAAAGTAGGTGGTGCGTATGATTTTAATGGAAATAATGAGTATTTTATTGCAAGTGATACACAACTACCTTTAGGAACTTCTAGTAGAACATATGCTTTTTGGGCAAAATTTAATGATATTAGCAAAGGATATAATATCGGTATAGGTTATGGTGCAAGCGGTTATGGACAAAATATTTACATGGGATTAAGATCTCCTAGTAATATTTTTGTTGAAAGTTATGCAGTTGGAACTGCGGGAGGATCTGCGAGCTTATCTAATGGCGAGTGGTATTATTTAGTTTTCACAGCAGAAAATCCTGATGATATTAATGATTATCGTTATTACATTAATGGAATTGAATATTCTAATCCAGACTATGGTAGTTTATCTACTGTTCCTACTGGTTCTACAGGTTTAACAATTGGGGGCGGAGATTCTAATGGTTTAGATGGTTTAATGGATGAAGTTGCAATTTGGAATCGTTCTTTAAGTTCAAATGAAATATATCAATTATATAATTCAAGTAATGGTTTTAGTTTATCTTTATCTGGGTCTCAAGCTCCTATTTGTGCTGTAAATCAAACTAGTTGTAATGGAACAAGTTATCTGAATTGCTCGAATGGAAACTGGGTAAATAATGGAAATGTATCTGGGCAATGTGGGTATACTGCACCAGGAAATTTCACTGCAATTCGAACTGGTTTAATTTCATATTATACTGGAGATAATAATGCAAATGATTATTCAGGTAGATCAAATAATGCTGCTTGGACAATTGGTTCTGCATCTTATAATTCTTCAGGAAAAATTAATCAATCTTTTTATTTTAATGGTCAAAGCGAAGTAAGTTTAACGATGAGCGGTATGCCTTCTCAAAAAATATATAGTGTTTCAGTTTGGGCTAAAGCAGATAGATTGACAATGAGAAATGGTCAAATGTTTGGCTGGGGTCATGATTGGAGTTCTGATACATTTGCATTAATGATTGGTGGTGCTGATAGTTATGGAGACGTTTTATCAAATCAATTAGTTGTATTAAATGGTTATTGGAAAGGCACTGGATATTATTTAAATGATTTGAATTGGCATAATTATGTTGCAGTGGCTGATAATACTAATTTATATGTTTATGTTGATGGAGTTAAGACTCCTAATAATTTAACTGTTGATGGAACAATTAGTTCTTTTGTTCATCTAGGTCATTTCCCAGGAGGATATTATAGAGGAGGAGAAAGTGGTGCTCCGTTTTTAAGATATTATTATGGTTCTGTAGATGAAGCTTTATTTTGGAATAGAACTTTGAATACATCTGAAATAGCACAACTATATAACTCTGGAAATGGATTAAGTTTAAATTAATAGGTTTATAAAAAATGAATTGTAATAAATTTTTGTCAATGAGAAAATCACAAACAGCAACAGAATATTTAATTATATTAGCTGTAGTTATAGTTATCGCTCTTGTTGCGATTAATACTCTTGGTGGATTTCCAGGAATTGGTTCTAATAATAATAAAAAAGTTTCTGATTTTAAGCTTTCTTCGGATACAATTGGAATTGAATCTTATAGTATTGGAGCAAATTTTTCTTTATTTAAAATAAAAAATAATTATTTTGATACAATTACGGTTACTGAATTTCGTGTTAATCAACAATCAAATTTGACTTGTAATTCTTCAAATACAGTTCCTGCGTTACCTGTAGTTTTAAATGTTGGGCAAAGTATGATTATTAATTGTAGTATTGTAAATAGTTCGTCTTATACAATTACTACTAAACAAACTCCTGTTATTGGAATTTCTTATACTGATAATTTAGGTGCAACAAGAACTGCTGGAAATGCTCAAAGTTATGTTAATACAACATCATCTTCTTCTTCAAGTAGTAGTGTTTGTGTTGCAGTTGGTGGAAATATAACAACTGTTAATGGTTATAAAATTCATACTTTTAATGCGACTGGTGCAAGTACATTTAATGTTACTTCTGGTTCTTGTAACGCCGAGATTTTAGTTGTCGCTGGTGGTGGCGGTGGCGGATTTAACGGTGGCGGTGGTGGCGGTGCTGGTGGTTTAATATATAATTCATCTTATGCATTATCTTCGGGAAATTATTCGATTAGTATTGGAAGTGGTGGAGCAGGTGGAACTGTAAGTACAGGTATTGGTGGTTCTGGTGCAAATAGTACCTTTGGTGGTTTGGTTGCTGTTGGCGGTGGTGGCGGTGGCGGATGGAATGGTGTTGTAGCTATTAATGGTACACGAGGTGGTTCAGGTGGTGGTGCTGGTGCAGGAGCGGGCGTACCTGGCATAAATATTTCAAATCAAGGTTATTCCGGTGGAAATACAGTTGTAAATACATCTGGTGGAAATTGGTATCAATATGCTGGTGGTGGCGGTGGCGGATATGTTTCTGTTGGTGGAAATGGTACAATAACCGATAAAACTCGTGCAGGGAATGGCGGTACTGGTTTTAATTCAAGTATAAATGGTAGCGCAGTTATTTATTCTTCAGGTGGTGGTGCTGGTGCATATTATTATTCAGGTTCGCAAACAATTGATTTAACTTATGGTATGGGAGGAATTGGTGCTGGTAATGGTGCAGCTAACAATTATGGGACTATAGCAAGAGCTGCTAGTGTGGCTACAGGATATGGCTGTGGTGGTGCTGGTAATGGCTGGACTAATGGTGTTGCTACTGCTGGTTATCAAGGAATAGTAATTGTTAAATATTCGCTTACTTAATTTAACTGTATAACTAAGTTATTTTGTTTCTTTTGATTTGATTATATTTTTCGTTAATTATATGTCAATCTTTATATTCTCGCACCTATTTCTTCCTATTTATGTACACGATTAAAGAAAAGCCTGAGGATTTTGTTGTAAAGGAATTGCCTTCATTTAGCTTAAATGATGATGGTGGCTATGGTATTTACAAGATGAAAAAGTATAATTATGGTACTGTTCAAGCTGTTGAATTGATTGCTAATTTTCTTGGATGTAAAACACGAGATATTGGTTTTGCAGGAAATAAAGATAAAATTGCTGTAACTGAACAATATATTAGCGTTAAGTTAATTTCCAAAGATCGAGTTTTAGCTTTTAAAAATAAAGATATTTCTATTGAGTATATAGGTCAGTGTAAGGGTCCAATTAGTCTTGGTGACTTACGAGCAAATAGATTTGAGATTATTCTTCGAAATGTAGACGTTATTCCAAAGAAAAAAGAATTTTTCATTAATTATTTTGGAGAGCAAAGATTTAGTACTAATAACGTTGAGTTAGGTAAGCTAATAGTTCATAAAAAATTCAAAGAAGTAGTTAATTTACTTGTTGAGTCGCATATGTATGATTATAAAATTAAAGAGTTTCTTTCTAAAACACCTACTGATTTTGTTGGAGCATTTAGACTTTTACCCATGAAAACTGCTACTCTTTTAATTAGTTCATACCAAAGTTATATTTGGAATAGAGCTGCAAGTAAAATAATTTCAGATTTAGCAATTAAAAATAATTTGAATATGCACACATTAAATTTTTCCAATCAAGACTTATTAATTTGTGATTTACCTCATATTTCTCTAATAGGAACTTTAGAGATGCCTCTTTTTGGGTTTGAAACTGAAGAAGAAAAAATAACTCCTGAACTTCGTGAAGTTTTAGATGAAGAAAAAATAGGTCAACGTGATTTTATTATTCCGCAAATTAATTATTTGTCTTCGGGTGGAAGTTTTAGACCAATATTAGTTCCACTTAGAAATCTTGAAATTGAAAAAATTGAAGACAAAGTGTATAAGATTTGTTTTGAATTAGATAAAGGATGTTATGCAACTGTTGCTATACGACAGTTATTTGTATGAGTTATATTAAGTAGCTATATTAATTATACTTATTACGGTTTTGTTATAGAAAATTATAAAAAGGAAAGTCTTAATAGAGGAAATATGGCAGGAAATAGTTTTGGGGATTTGTTTAAGATAACAACTTTTGGAGAGTCGCATGGTAAAGCAATTGGCGTTATTATAGATGGATGTCCTTCTGGTTTGGATTTAGATATTGCTCAAATACATAATGAGTTAGATCGTAGAAAAACTGGGCAAAGTAAAGTGACTTCCCAGCGAAAAGAAAGCGATAAAGTTATAATTAATTCTGGAATTATTGATGGGAAAACAACTGGAACTCCTATTGAAATGGTTGTATTTAATGAGGATGCAGATTCTAGTAAATATGAAAATATAAAAGATAAATTTAGAGCTGGTCAAGCGGATTATACTTATTTTGTCAAATACGGACTTCGTGATTGGAGAGGTGGAGGGAGAGCTAGTGCTAGAGAGACTACTGCTCGAGTAATGGCTGGAGCAGTTGCAAAACAAATTCTAAAAAAATATTGTGGTGTTGAGATATTTGGTGCGACTGTTTGTATTGGAGGAGTTGAAGCTGTAAAACGAGATTTTAATTATTCTGAAAGTAATATTCTTCGATGTTCGGATCTGGATGTTTTTGATTCTATGCTTGAGAAAGTTGAAATTGCTAGGAAAAATAATGATTCAGTTGGTGGAGCTGTAGAAATTGTTGCAAAAAAAGTTCCTGCAGGACTTGGTGAACCAGTTTTTCATAAACTTGACGCTGTAATTAAATTTGCATTAGGCAGTATAGGTGCAGTAACTAGTGTTAGTATTGGTGTAGGTTCAAAAGTTGAAAGTATGTTTGGTTCAGAATACCAAGACAAAAAAGAATGGCAAGATAATAAAATGCATTATTATTCTAATAATAGTGGTGGAATTGAAGGTGGAATATCAAATGGAGAAGATATTGTTGTAAGATTATCAGTAAAACCAACTCCTACTAGAACTGGAATTCCTTTGGTTATGCCTACTGAAAATGGTGAAAATAAAGAAGTAATTGTAGAGGGAAGACATGATCCAATTATTATGCCTCGATTAGTTCCTGTGGCTGAAGCAATGCTTGCAATAACTTTATTGGATTTTGTATTAAAGCAGAAAGCTTATGAGTATTTCAAGAAGTAAGAATTAGTGCATATTTTCGGAATAATTATAGCAATATTTTTATATTACAAAGTATCGTATATTTTAGGTGAGGGTTAAGATACATTATGGTTGAAAATCTAAATTTAGGCAAGTTGGACTTGGAAAAATATACTCCTCAAGATAAATCTTGGGTTATAAGAATGGGTATTTTAGATTTAACTCGTGGGTATACTCAAGATATAATTAATTTTTTAGATTCACAAGATCAGACTGCTTTAGGGAGTGATTTAAAGGCTCTTCGACGAATTGCTGGTGAGTGGCATTTAAGATACTCTAAACCGCTTAATGTTGGTGAGTCTGGTACTATTTATCGATTTGTAAAATTCTATAATTGGCTAAATAATATTCCGCATGAACCAATTGTTTCTGATACTTTACAAAAAAGAAGTAGAGAAGAAATTACAAATGATTCTAGTATTGTGCATTTGACTCCCGAAATATTATTGACTCTTGACAATAATACAACTCAATGGGCTACAATGCAATATTTACTTTTACCACCTGCACTTAGAAAAAAAGTTGCACCTATTATTCATCATGGAAAAACTTTAACTCGAAGCGGTGATTTTAAATTAAGAGTTACTTATGATGCGGTTTCACATTGGGAAGAGCAGCGGAAAGAAGGCAAATGCTGGGAGTCTAGAATTGATCCAACTTTTTTTGCTCAACAGAAAGCATTTGTTGATGGCCTTAAAACTGGAAAAGTTATTTATACTGGAGAACAGGCTGAAGATTATTGTTTTGAGCGAGCTTTTGATTTGATTACTCAAGACGAAGGTAGTTTAGTTTATCCTAGTGTTGAAGGTCATGAAACTAATAGAATTGAGGAAATGGAAAAAGTTATTGCAAAATTAAATGTAACTGGGATAATTGATTCTCCCGACCACAGAGTTGTTCAAGCAATGGTAATGAGGCAAATTTTCTTGGGAAAACCTTATACTGTTGCAAATCCAAATGTCGTCAATAAAACCTGGCCAAAGTATTGGGAATTTATTAAGTATGTTAATGAAAATAATTAATTTTTAGTATTTAATAATTTTGTGTTCAAATCCCTTTTTTAGTTTTAATTGACACTTGGCTTTATTAAATAGGCTTCATATTTTTGTATTATCCCTTCTCCTGCACATGCATTATTACAAGTGTCAGAATAGATTGGTTTGTCAAATGTTTCTACTATCAAACTAGTTTTAACTTTATCAGTTATTGATTTTTGATCTTTATCACTAAATTTGTCTAACATTTTTGTTGGTACAATTAAATTTGAATTACATTTATTTGCAAAAATTATGATTTCTTCAAGCATATCAATTTTACTTCCGTATACGTCATCTATTACAATTCCGGTTTCATTTGTTCTTAGTAGACAACGATTTAATACTGTTGAACTATCGCTAGTTATGCCTTCAACTAAGAAAGGAAGTATTTTGCTGTTATTAGCCATTGAAATAGTGTATTTTGAATTAGTTCTTGTTAAACTTAAACAAGTATTTTGTGGGTATTCTCCAATGAATGCAAAATCTTGTAGATCTCCAGTTCTGTAAATTAATTTTGAGGTTTCAATTTCTTTTCCTCTTGTGTTTTTTAAAATTTCTTCAAGGTGTCCTTTGGCGTCATCTATGAGTGTTCCTGTTTTATTTTTTATTTTTAGAATTAATTCTGCGGCGTGTGTTTGAATGTCTATGCTACTTTCGATTTTTAATCCAGCGGAGTTTAAGTGTTCTAATGCTTCGGTATAGTTTTGCTCATCTATTCTTGATTTATCGACTTTAGTTTTCAAGTTACATACTATTTGATTATGATACCCTGATTTCCATTCCGAATTAATTGTATCGTTATTTTCATGTCTAAAATCCCATAATTTTTCACCGCAAAATACTGCTGAAAAGAATTTTTCACTTGAATCAATACTTTTATTTTTGCAATATCCTGCTAACAAATAATTAATATCTGCGGGACTTAATTTTGGATTAATTTCATTTACTCCTAATTTATTTAGTATTTCTTTTTGAACATCTTTTAGAAGGGAGTCAATAGAATTGTCATTTCCTTTTTCGAGGTATTTCTGTAAAATATCTATTGCTGAAGATCCATATAGAGAAATTAATGGCCCCATACTTTTGAGTAATTTTATTTTTCTTTTTTTCCCTAGATTATTTATTTGATTCGCAATTTTATCTCCTCCATTTTCATGGTTGGATAGGTATCTAATCGCATTTAATGAATTTGATATAGATTCTTTTTCTCCTTTACTTAAAACTAAATTAGTTAGTTCTTGATAATCTGCATTTTTGTTTAGTTCTTTGTATTGCCAGGCTATGTTGTAAATTGCTTGAGTTAAAGCACCTCTTTTTAGGCAAGACAAAAATGCTGCTCTGCCTTTTGAATCTGCTTTTTTATAAAATTGAAGTGCTTCTTTATAATATCCTATATATGTATATTTTTCTTCAGCCATTGCAAAATACATTTCTTCATGTTCTTTTTTAATATCTAAATCTAAAAAATCCATAATGGATGAATTATAGGCTCCTTTTTCTTTTAGAAAAATGCATAGTTCTTTATTGATTGGTTTTTCGCAAGATTCTATTTTATGATAAGTTTCCAAGTCTTTGTCTGAAATATCCCAGTGTGCTTGTTTCAATATAATTCTTCTTAATCTATCGTTTTTTATGGTATTATATTTAGGTCTTTCTTTTTCAATATAATATTTTAAATTTAAATTAGTGTTCTTTGCAATAAATGAGAAATCTTTTTTTTCTGTGTCGGTGAAATCATTATAATTTAATAATGTTATAAATTTATTTAGCACTTCGTGATCACGTTTTTGTGCAACATCAATTATTGTTTCTAAATCTTCTTTTTTAGATGACATTACGTTATAGCTTTTATTAAGTACTGGGCCCAAATACATTAAGTATGGTATAAACACTGCACTTGCGACGGCTCTAATAGGACTTTGAACAAGGAGTGCGCACATGGCAAAAGTAGTAGTGATTTCTACTAAACTAGGACGTGGACTTTTATTTGTTTTTAATATTTGTCCTAACGCTTTGTAGTGATCTATACTAACAAGGTTTTCTACAAATCTTTTTCCTTCTTTTAATTGCTCTTTTGGTTGTCCTAAAAAGGTTCTTTTTTTAAGAGGTTGGTTGATTTCTATTTGAGGTTCCATTTTATATTAGTTTCTTAAATTGTTATTTTGATTGTTGTAATTACTTCTTTCATATTATATTATTATTATTTCAGCATCTTTTTCATTCGTATTTTTGTGCACGCACGTAACATTGATTCCTTTGAAGTGGTAAAGGAGTTGTTTATAAGGTTTTTTTGTTTTTTTCCGAAAATTCTTATGTTTTCCGAATACCAAATTTATTTCTTTCAAGTTTTTGTTGCATTTTTAAAAAATTTGCTAATAAATTACTCTCTTTAACATTAAAGGTTGGATTAAGAGTAGTTTATATTTAGAAAAATAAGTTACTAAATAACTAACTAAATTAAAAATTATTTTGAGTTTTACTTGTTTTCGTTTAATTTTATTGTTTTTTATTTATAATTTTAATTATTGTTCTATTTTTTTAAAATTCCGTATGTAAATTACAGATTCTCTTATTTTTGAAATAGTTTTTAATTTTTGAAATTTCCGAAAGTTTTAAAAACAAAAATAAATTTTTTTTATTAAATAAATTATTTCAGATTATTTTTTGAAGTATAATAATATTTATTAAAATTTAAATGAAACGATAAATAATTCGATATTTAATTAAAGAAAATGACAATACAGTATATTATTCCATTTAAACCAGTTTCTGGAAATGATTCTTATTTGAAGTCTTTATTCTTAAGAGAATTATTACCTCAAATACGCTCATGTGATGTTTTTAAGGATAATCCTGCTTTATATGAAAATTTTTATCAAACAAGTGTTTCTAAAGAATTCGCTATTCCTTTTGTAGGGGATATATTTGTGGTTAGGACTGAAAGTGAAGATGTTGTGAGAAAAGTTAATACTTTTTTAAAAAGGCATCCTGATTTTACAGTTTTTCCAGTTTTAAGGTCTGATTTAGAAACAACCGTTTTAGATTATGAAATTTGAGTTTTAGATTGGTATTTCTTATTTATTTTGAGAGTTATTATTTTTTTCATTTAGCCATATTCCATAAGATTTCGAAATATTTTCTATAACTGTCTGCGACATTTTGGTCTTTTATCATAAATGCGTATGGTTCTTTTGAAAAAATAGCAATTGCAACAAAATCTCCACAAATAATTGTTTCTTGAAATGATGCGAATTTCTCGTCTACGTATTTTATTTTTGTCAAGGGCTTTTTTGCTAGTTCTTGTCCTCCTTTTTTTACAGTTAAATCGAATACTTGTCTTGAAGGTAGTTTATTTTCAATTCTCCTTAAATGAAGATTTTGCCACCATTCCCAGCCCATAACTTCTGCAGAAATTGGTCCTCCTCCAAATGTATTGTATTCTTTTCCTTCTGCATTTATCATTTGCCCATATACTTCTTTTATTCCTTTTATTCCTTTGTAAATGCTTGCAGATTCTTTACTTATAGCGGTGTTTTGTCTGCTTTTTAGTTCTGGTAAAAGATCTTGAAATCTTTTCTTTTTATCGTCCATAAATCTAAAAAATTGTTCTGGGTCTGTTGCTTGATATATTTTTTTTCTTCCTTCAAGTATGAAATTAATCAAGCTTTTTTCAATTAGCGAATTTAAGTCTCTATGAATAGTTGAATTAGGTAAACTTGATTTTTCTATTATTTTTCCTGCAGATGATGCTCCTATTTCTAATAGAGTTATATATGTTTTAATTTCAGTTCTAGTAAGTCCTAGTTCTTCTAATATCTGCGTATCCATATCCTACCAAAAAGTAGGATAAATATTTAAATACTTGCATTTTAATTTAGTAATTAAAAAGTGGTGACAAATCACAACTTGGAGAATACAAAATGGCTGAAACTAAAACGTATAACGATGGACGAGTAAAAGAAATTAAACCTTATGATTCTCTAGAAGGTCATACTTGGGAAGGAGCTCATTGGAAAGAAGGAGAAGATTTTCCCTTTGTAACAGGATATGTAAAAGCTAGTCATAGTGATGCAGATATGCATGCGTATGGGGATGATTTAGTTCGTATTCATACTGAAACTATTCCTAGATTATTAAAGAATACCTATTTGATTGAAGAATATATTGGAGATTCAACAAAATATAGAATAATTGCAAAAACTTGGACTATTTCTGGTGCAAAACGAGTTATAGAAAGAAGAGTAAGAGAATTAGGTGATATTTTAGCTGGGGAATTGTTAGTTAAGAGATTTAATGAAGGGGGAGTTTTTCATAAACCTGATTAGGTTTCTTCGAATATTTTAATTCACTCTTTCTCCATAACTTTTATAAATATGGCCACTCATAAGATTTTTGGCTTGAAATAAAGCGAGGGATGATAATTATGTTCGGAAGACAACGTTCAGAAGATGCGGATGATGTAGACGCTCAAACTACATGTAAGAAATGCGGAAAGAAAGTTTTTGTTAGTGATCTTAAGATTAATCCAGAAACTAAGACAGTAATGTGTTCTAATTGTGTTAAAGGTGGAGTGCCAACAAGCTCAAAACCAATGACTTTAGGTGCTAAGCCAGTAAATAGTGCTGCTGCTTCAGCTTTAGGTCAAATGGCTGGTGCTGCAGGTATAACTTCAAACCAAAGTACTCAAAATGCAACTCCTAGAAATGCAACAGAAGCTGCTCTAAGACCAACTGGTAATCCAAGACCAATGCCAACTAGTTCATTTGGAAGATCTCCAACTTCAGCTGGAACTGGTAATATGAGTGATAGCAAAATTAAAAAGAAATGTGGAAAGTGCAACTTTGTATTTACATTCGATACAGCTACACAAAATCCCAAATTCTGTCCATATTGTAGAGAAAAGATAGTTTAAGTTTTTTCTTTAATTTTTATTATTTTTTTTAAATAGATTCTTAATTTTTATGTAATATAATAATTAATTTTAATTTGTTATTTTATTCTGCATAATCTAGGACAAAACATTCTTCATTAAAACTAACTGTAAGTTTTTCGTCATCAAAAATACAATATTCTTTTTCTATAAATGGTCCAACTGTAATAATATATTTTTTGTTTGGATTTAAAGTTATTTTGCTGTTGTTGCTAACTATGTTTGTTAATATTTGTCCATTGTTATTTTGTTCTGCAAGATGAGTTGTATGATCATGTCCCCTAAATAATATAGAGTAATTTTTCTTTCTCATTTCTTCAAAACAGTTCTTTATGTTTGTGTGATTTAGATGATAATGTCCTTCATAGTCAAGTAGTAGTCTTTCATTAAGGCATTTATGGCAATCATCATTAATCGTGCTGTGACTAAATGCTGCAGTTTTGTTTTCTAAACTATTATTGGATTGATTATGTATTTTAAATTGATGTTCAATAATTATTCCTAATTTTTCATTTATTACAGGAGGATTTTGATATAAACCTAGAACTAATTTTTTTTCAGGAGTATTGTTCCATAAAATGGAATATTCATATCCTTCTTTTTTAAAATATTCAGAGCTGATAAATGCATTTACACAATGAGCATGTTCATGATTACCGATTGCGATAGCTTTATTTTGAGGAATTTCTAGGAGTTTACGTAGAATTCTTGGATCATCTACATCAAGCATTGTAACAACCTTCTCAATACCTGCTGAAAATTTTCTTTCAATAAGTGGAAAAGGATTGGCGCTATGAATATCTGTTAAGATTAATACTTCCATAGATAGTATAAATGCTTAAACTATATAAACCTTGCAATATATAATATATCTTATATTGTGTGTTTAAATCAAAGATGCTGGTATCTTTTCTAATTATTGTGATTAAAGCAAAGCTAAACTAAAGATAATATTTAAAAAGGGGTGCAATTCCACTACAGGATATGGTAAAAAAAATTCATACAGCTACAAAAAGAAAATGGAAATTATCCACACATCGTAGTGCTTATAGATTCTTTCATCCAGTTGCAAAAGTTAACAGACCAAAAACTTTCAATACTGAAGCAGCAGCTCATGTTTGGGCAAAACTTCATAAAATGAAGGAAGGTTCTTATACTTTGAAAATGGTAAAGAACGAGAAGAAATTCCAAGTTATTGCTAAAAAGGCTTAAGTTAAGCTTTTCTTTAATTTTATTATTAGTTTTGTTCTTTTAGATTTATTTTAGCATTTCATCTTTAATACATTCTATTTTTTATTGCCAAAACATAAAGCAAAAAGTATATTGCCTTGGTATGAGCCGATATTGCGTATGATTGAATGGAGCAGCGAGGAGCGCATAGCGATCGAGCGTAGCGACTATAGACAGGCGAATGCCGACAAAAAGAAGTAGGGCGAATTGGCACAATACTTTTTGCAATAAACAAGCATATTTGCATTAATCACTCTTATATATTACCTCAAACTATTTTTGTTTAAATGAAACTAAAACAGTTACCCGAAGATTTTATTGTTGAAGAGCAAGTTAGTTTTAAGTTCGTAGATGAAGCTGTTGGTGGATATAAGGTCTATCTTCTTGAAAAGAAAAGTATTGATACTTTTTCTGCTTTAGATATTATTTCTCGTGCTAATGGAGTTTCTCGAAATAAGATCGGAATTGCTGGGCTTAAGGATAAGCATGCTCTAACTAAGCAATATATTTCAGTTCCAAAAGATTGTGATTTGAAGTATGATAATTCTGCATCTAGTAAGGATGCTTTTGTTGCTAATCAAAAAACAGCTGCAGTTAAAAGTAGTATAAAGCTTACTTTTTGTGGGTTTATTGAAAAACCGATTTCTATTGGAGATTTAGATGAAAATAAGTTTACTATTACTATTAGAGCTTTAGTTAGTGAAGATCAAGCTAAATATAAAGAAAGAGTTGAGCGAATAAAACAAAATGGAGTTCCTAATTATTTTGATTCTCAAAGATTTGGTAGTTTAATTAATGGCGAATTTATTGGAAAATGTTTAGTTAAGAAAGATTATGAGAAAGCTGTTAAGATTTATTTAACTGAATATGGTAAAAATGAGAAATCTGAAGTTAAGCAAGAAAAGAAATTGATTGCTGATAATTGGCATGAATTAAGTAAGATTGCTAATGATTTAAATTATTCTGATCATAGATTAATTATTAGAAAATATTTGGATAGCAAAGACAAAGATTGGCTTTCTGCATATCAATTGATTCCTGCTAATATTAGAGAAATGCATGTTTTTGCATATCAAAGTTATCTTTGGAATGAATGTATTAAATCTTTGTTGTTTAAGTTTGTGGATAAGAAAAAACTAAATACTGTTGCATATAATGCTGGAACTTTAATGTATTGTAAAGAAATTTCTGCTGATGAGAAAAAGAAACTTCCTGTAAACTTTAAACTAATTAGTCACAATGGAGAATTTACTACTTTGGAAATTGAAACAATTGATTTTGTTTTGAAAAGAGAAAAACTTAGACTAGGCGAATTTAATATTTCTAAAACTGGCAATTTCTTTAAATCAACTGAAAGAAAAGTTATTAGCAATCCAAAAGACTTAGTTTATTCCTTTGAAGTAGATGAAGTAAATTTAGGTGCAGAGAAGATGGTAATTGCTTTTAGTTTGCCTAAAGGAAGCTATGCTACTGCTGTTACTAAGGGGATATTTAATCGATAATTTATTCTAAATCAAAGGTAATTTAGGATTTTGAGCGCGTATTTTGGTAATTTTTTCTAACAATAAAACTTATAAATATATTTTAAAACGTGATAGGATATGGATTACTTAACTTGGGCTGAAATTTATTTTAAGAATCAAGATGTTATTAGAAAAGAGTTGGTTTCTATTGATAAATCTGCTTTGAAATTGGTTTTGAATAAGAAAAGGAAAGGGGAAGTATTTTCTGAAACTGTTATTGTTGTAGGTAATGAGGATTTTACTAGTAAAGTTAGCGAAATTAGTTCAACTGCTGGTAAGGTTTGGGTTGTAGTTGAAAATTCTAAAGATAAAATTAAAGAAGTAACTAAAGTTTGGGATAAGTTAAAAGTAAAGCGAGATCTCTCTATTTTATTTGTTGATTTACCTCAAAATAAGAAATGGGCAGTAAATCCCGCAGTGCATTCTATGGTAACTGGAGATATTGAGAAAAGTCTTTTGGTATTGATGGTAAATGCTTAAGTGTTGTTGATTGGATTTGTTCTTTTTAGTTCTTTATTTATGCGATTTCAAAAGTATTACTGCCAATTCGCTTTTCTTCTTTTTGCCGGCATTCGCCTGTGTATAGTCGCGACGCTCCTCACTATGCGTTCGTCGCTGCTCCCCATAGTCATACGTTCAAAAAGCTCATAGTCAGGCAGTATACTTTTAGTGAAGAATTAAGGATATCTTTTGATAAAGAATGATGAATTAGATTAAGATTACTTTGCTTTAGAGTTAAGTATTATTTCTAAGGCTAAGATGGTTATTCCAAATCCTATTCCCATGCCAAATACGTTTGATGGTGCTAGTGGATCTTTTAGGAATAGTATTCCCCAGGTAATCATTAAGATAAATCCTACTACTATTGCAATAATTATATTTGATTTTTTTATTGTATAGTATTGGGTCATTTTTTAGTTTGCTTTATCTGTTTGATTAATTATCTTCTAATTCATTGAATTCTGCATTTTCAGTCCAGTCTAAAGGTCCTTTGATGAATTTGATTAGGTTTGAAATGATTATTTCGTGTAATGCTTCTTCTTCCATTATTTCTATTATTTGCATTCTTGCTTCTTTGTCAGTTTGTTTATCGGCTAATTCTTTATAGAATTTTTGTGCATTTTGTTCTGTTACAAGAACCATTTCGTAGAATTTTAGTTGTTCTTTTGGAATGTGTTTGTCTTTTAGTTCTTGAAAATAACCTTTTATTCCATCAACGTGATTGATTTTAATTTTTTTATGTGTATGTTTTTCCATCATGTCAAATGTTTCATAATGACTTTGTTCTTGCTGAATTAACATTTTAAGAATTGCTCGCAGTCCCTCATTTGTGGTTATCTTGAGTTGATTTTCATAAAGGGTTTTACCTTCAACTTCCATTTTTTTAGCAATTTCAAAGATGTTCATGTGTAGATTTGTTTCCTCTTGGATTATTCTTTAGTTCCTTGATTTATATTATTTGTGATTAATAGTTTTATAGGTTTTAATTGTTCAAGTTCCAATTTTGATAGTCAATAAGATAAAAAAAATATTCCTAAATTCTAGTCCTTTGATTTAATAAAAAAATTAGTATCTCCTTCTTTTGGGACTTTTGTTCCATTAAAGCAAAAAAAATCCTGTCCGCCTATAATCAAGGGTAATGCACATGTTCTAGTAATATTTCTTGGTCCAATTATTTCTAAGGGTAAATTTCTTGCAAGTAATTCTGCCCAGTCATAACAACTTTGATTTCCTAATAGGAAATTAGTAATTGGTTCAAGCCCTAATGCTACTCTTTCTATTGATATGGAATGAGTATTTGAGTATTTCCAGTAATTTATTTTACCTTCTGGATAATGTGCTGGATAATCCTTTACACAAAACTCAATAGAATTACTTCTACATTTTTTTAGTTCTTCTTCGTCTAAACCATATGCATAGTTTTTTTCAAATAAGGGTAATGCTTTAGCTGGGTTTTCTAAAAATGGGGAATATTTTGATATAATTACTTTATCTCTTTCTCCTGATTTAGATGGAACATAAATTACAGATTCGTTTGTAAATGCTCCATTTATCCACGCAATGCTAGTATATCCTTTGGCAAGTCTTTCTGCTATGACCTCTTCTGTTGATGCTATTTTAATATTATTTTTTAGCAATGTATCGGGGTTTTTTAATAAATTATATGCGTTTGTTACATTTATCATTTTGGTTTCCTCTTTTTATGCACTTACTTAAGTTCGTTATGTTTTAGTGGTAACAATGCAGATATATAAACTTGATGTCCCCCTTATGGGGATACCTTAGAAATATTTATAAGTGAGAGAATGAATCAGGATATTAGCAAATTATGTTCAATATGGTTGTATAAAAAATGGAAATTAAAGTATTAGAGAAATTGGGTTTAAGTAAAGGAGAAGTTAAGGTTTATTCTGCGCTTCTTACACTAGGAGAATGTACTATTACTCCATTAACAACTGAGTCTGGGGTTACTAAATCTAAGATATATGATATTTTAGAAAAACTAATTAAGAAAGGATTAGTTGGGTATAATGTAAAAAAGAATGTCAAACATTTTTTTGTAAATGATCCTCGAAAAATTCTGGATTATCTTTCCCAAAAAGAAGATGAGATTAAATCTAATAAAGAAGAAATTGAAAAGATTATGCCTAGTTTAATTGAGCAGAGAAATATGTCTAGTGTTGGGCGAGTTGCTGAAATTTATCAAGGATATAATGGAATGAAAACTATTCGAGAAGAGTTAATGGAAAGTTATTCTAAGGGTGAGACTTTTCTTGTATTAGGTGCTCCTAAAATTGCAAATGATAAATGGGAAGGATGGCTATTAGAATTTCATAAAAAAAGAATTAAAAGAGGGGTAGGTATGAAAATTATCTATAATTCTGATGCTAGAGTTTATGGAGATGTTAGAAATAAAATGAAAAATACTGAGGCTAGATATTTTGCTGAAGGTATAAATGCTCCCAATTGGATTGATATTTTTCCAAGTGCCGTAATGATTACAGTTATAGTTGGAGAACCAATAAGTTTTGTGATTAGAAATAAAGAAATTGCAACTTCATTTAGAGCATATTTTGAAATAATGTGGAATAGTGCTAAAACGGAATGATTCTTTATATCGATTTTTTCTTATTGAATGAAGTTTGTTTATCTAGAAAGTTCTACATCTAAAGCTTTGGTAAGTTCTTTTAATTCTTTTACCGATAAACTTCTAACTAATTTACATCTTGATTTGTGTAGTACAATTCCTTCGAGATTTCCATCATCATCTTGAGGCTTATCTTTTGATATAACTCTTATGTATTCATATTCTCTTGGATTTAGAAGTTGTGCGACTTTTCCAGCAATTTGTATTAAGTTTCTATATTCTAGCTCATTTCCATTATGAGTTACGGCTTCCCATTTTTTACCATCAAAACATTCTAATCGGTATTTATCTGTATCGTGAAACTTAGGTTCATATGTTGCATATACATTAAATCTCTTAATATCTTCTGGATTCATATTAATTAGAATAATTAATTGGTTTAAAATACTTTCTAAAGTGTAGCTACTTTGAAGAAGAAAAACTAGGTGTTTCAATATATTTATAAATTGAAAACTGGAAGTTAACTGTATGGGAAGGTTTAAGTATTTAGTATTGATATTTATATTGATATTTGCTTTATTTAGTTATGCTGATTCTAGTACTTTAAATTTATCTGAATCGACAGATGATTTATCACTTAATTCTTCCGAAGCACAATCTTTTATTTTTGAAAATAGTTCTAATTCATCTTTGAATGATGTTGATGTAAATTTGACTAATTCTTCGATTTCCAATCTATCCTATAATATGAATAATCTAAATATGAGTAAAAAAAGAATGATTGTTGTATTAAAAGAAAAAACTCCTTTAATATCTCAATCCGCTTCTAAATCTATGAGAGTTAATAGTTTAAATGCTGTTAAAGAAAAAACCATTAACGATGTAATAATTGAAAATAATATTACTGATAATTTGAAAAAACTTGAATTTAGAAATGGTTTTTCTGCAGAGTTAACTGATGACGAGGTTTCTATTTTAATTGCTAGTGGGAATGTAGAAATTAGAGAAGATAATCCTGTGCACGCTTTTTTACAAGATTCTGTTAACATAATTGGCGCTAAAGAATCATGGAATAGTACTTTATACGGAAACATTACTGGTAAAGGTCAAACAGTTTGTATAATTGATACAGGTGTAGATTATACTCATCCTGATTTAGGCGGTTGTACTGATTATAGTTTTTCACATAAGACTTGTACTAAAGTTATCGGTGGATACGATTTTGTAAATAGTGATTCTAATCCTATGGACGATCATTTTCATGGAACTCATGTTGCTGGAATTGTCGCAGCAAATGGTGTTATTAAGGGTGTTGCACCCGATGCAAAAATAGTTGCAGTAAAAGTTCTTGATCAGGATGGATCTGGGTGGGACTCAGATGTTCTTAATGGAATTGATTATTGTGTGAATCATTCTGTAGAATATAATATTTCTGTAATAAGTATGAGTTTAGGTAGTGATGCAAGTTATGATGATTATTGTGATAATATTAATGGCGATTTTCTTCTTTATGCTGATTCTATTAACGCCGCATTATTGAAAAATATATCTGTTGTTATTGCAACAGGTAATGATGGTGATTCAACTTATATTTCTGCTCCTGCTTGTATTAGAAATGCAACTAGAGTTGGTTCTACAACTAAAAGCGATAAGATTTCTTCTTTCTCAAATAGGAATTGGATGGTAAATTTATTTGCTCCAGGGTCTTATATTAATTCAACAATTTATCCGGGGCATGGTTATGATGTTCTTTCTGGAACTTCGATGGCAACTCCGCATGTGGCTGGAGCGATTGCATTATTTAGACAGTATGCTAAAATAAATAATTTAAATTATACGCCATTTGAAATAGAACAGCAGTTATCTAATCACGGAAAAAATATAATTGATCTTAGTTCTGGCCTTAGTTATTCGAGAATAAATATAAGTTCAACTTTGTTTTCCTTGAGTAATCAAAGTAATAATTCTTTTTCTGAAGGAAATGGCACTTTAAACTCTCCTTTTTTTATTAGAAATTGTACTGGTTTAAATAATATAAGAAATAATTTATCTGCGCATTATTCTGTAGTTTCAGATATTGATTGTAGTAATTATTCTTTTGAAAATATTTTTTCTCCAATAGGTTCTAAGGAATATCCTTTCATTGGAACTTATAATTCTAATAATTATTTAATTTCTAATTTATTAATTAATAGTTCTTTGAATTATTCAGGTTTATTTGGATATGTAGAAAATTCTTCTGTTACTAACATTGGAATAAAAAATTGGACTGTACTAGGACAAAATTACTCAGGATTGATTGCAGGCTATATTTCTTCATCAAATGTATCTGGTGTTATGGTTATTAATTCTTCTGTAAATGGGATGAATTTTGTGGGTGGTATTTTCGGATATTCTAATAATTCAAATTTAACTGAGATTGGTGTTTTAGAAAATGTATCAGGAAATGATTTTATTGGAGGCGTAGTTGGTTACGATAATAATGGTATTTATAATTCAATTTTATCTTTTTCAGTTGTCTTCGGAAATAACTCTGTTGGTGGAATTATAGGTCATGCTAAAAATGGTCATTATGAGAATTTACTTTTTTCATCTTCCGTAATAGGGAAAAATTCAGTTGGCGGAATTACTGGTTTTAGTAATAATTCTCTTTATTATACAACAGAAATGAGTGGTATTATTATTGGTTTAAATTCTGTAGGAGGTTCTTTTGGAAGTTTAATGAACACAACTGCTAACGACGTTGTTGCAGTTTTAGATATTTCTTTGGGTGCAAATTCTTTAGGAGGACTAGTTGGTAATAGTTCTCTTGGAAATTATTCTAATTTTGAGAATTTATTTGGTTTTACTTTAGGATTGTCTGAAGAGTGTTTAAATTTACTTACTGATCCTTCTTTTGGTAGTAACCTTGATTTTAATTTTTCTTCTGAGGGCAATCTGTCTTCATGTATTGCATATTCAGGTAATAATTCAGGTGCAATAATTGGTGTAAGTGACTCTGATTATTTTGAAAATGTTAGTTTAATGTTAGGCGGAGTTTTTGGAAATAATTATCTTGGAAGTTTTGCAGGTAATTTTAATAATGGATTTCTTAATAACTCTGAAATATTTTTGGGTAGTGTAAATGGTTCAAATTCAGTTGGCGGGTTAGTAGGATATTGAGAGTCCTCTGAAATTCATAATTCTAATTTATTTGATGTTAGTGTTTTAGGAGATCAAAATGTTGGAGGCATTATTGGATATTCTGAAAATAGTGTTTTAAATAATTCTGCTTTTACAAATTCAGATTCCGAAGTATTTCCATTGTCTGTTCAAAGCGTTAATAAATTATCTTCTTTTGGAAAAATTAGTTCTAATGAGCAATTTGCAGTCATGAATTATAACTCTTTATTGGATGAATCAATTTTCAGAAATATTGTTACATTGAAAAAAATAAATGTGCTTCCTTCATTAAATTATTCTAATTTATCTGATTTTTCTTCAGTTCAATCTTTTATTTTTAAGTCACTTAATGTAAAAACACAAGTGATTCCTTTAGATACTTACGCAGTGTCTGGAAATAATTTTGTTGGAGGATTAGTGGGTATGCTGCAATTAGATGGAATAATCGTCAATTCTTTTTCTCTAGAAAATATAAATGGTTCAAGTTCAGTTGGTGGTTTAGTAGGAGTATCTTTTGGAAGCATATCTAATTCTTATTCGCTTGGAAACGTAAATGGTTATGAGTTTGTTGGCGGTCTTGCAGGACAATCTGCTGGAACTATTTCAAATTCGTATTCCAATGGTCGCGTGACTGGTTATTTTGACTTAGGAGGATTAGTTGGATTGGGTATTTTTGGATTAATTAATAATTCTTATTGGGATAATCAAACTTCAACACAATCAACAAGTTCAGGCACTGGTGAAGGAAAGTCTACTGTTGAAATGAAAAATATTTCAAGTTATGTAAATTGGGATATTTCATTGAGTGATATTTATTTTAATAATGGTTATCCTTATTTAGGTTGGCAGGCTAGTAATGATTCTTATACTTGGTTTATTTCAAAACCTTATTCTTTCTCAAGTGGAAATGGTACAATTGAAAATCCGTATGTTATTTTGTCTTGGTATGATTTGAATGCTATGCGATATGACTTAAATGCAAATTATATATTAGATGTAAATTTAAGTTCTTCTGATTTGGGTTATGATAGTATAGTGTATGATTGGGTTCCTATTGGAGATTATAAAATTCCATTTACAGGTAATTTTTATGGGAATAATAAAGTTATATCTGATTTGGAATTATTTTTGCCTTATACTAATGATGTCGGACTGTTTGGCTATGCGAAAGGAAATATTTATGATATAGGGTTAATTAATATTTATTCCTATGGAAATGCTAATGTAGGTAGTTTGGTTGGAACGAATGAAGGAGTTGTATCTAATTCTTACTCAGAGGGATTTGTTAGAGGGGATTCTTCAATTGGAGGTCTTGTGGGATTTAATTATGGTACTATTTTAAATTCTTCAACTACAGTACAAGTTGATGGTTCTTATTATTCTGGTGGTTTGGTTGGATATAACTCTGGGAATATACGTGATTCTTTTTCTACAGGATCTTTTGAAGGTTATTATTACACTGGTGGTTTAGTGGGTTATAATTATGGAACTATTTTAAATTCATTTTCAAATGGAAGTGTTTATGGTGATTTTGATACAGGGGGTTTAGTTGGATTTTCCGAAGATACCCTAATTAATTCTTATTCCTTAGCAAGTGTTTCTGGACATAGCAAAGTTGGTGGTTTAGTGGGTGAATTTATTTATCAAGTTGAAAATTCTTATTCAATTGGAGCAGTAACTGGTTATAATATTTCATACTATTTAGAATTAAATATTCCTCAAACAATAAATGTGTTTGAGACTAATTATGATGTTGAAATAGTCTCCGCAAATTATAATAGTAGTGGTTCTAGTATTGTATTAGATATAAACGGGGTAAGAAAAACTGTTACCTCTTCTAATGAATATACTGTTAATGGATTAGATTTCTATATTTCTGAATCTTACGTTAACGAAACTTATGCCTCTTTAGTTTTAGTTATTGTTTCATCTAATATTGGTGGTTTAGTTGGATTTTCTGAAGATGATGTTATCAATTCATATTGGGATAATCAAACTTCAAATCAGTCAACAAGTGCTGGTGGAGTAGGAAAATCAACAGCTGAGATGAAAAATATTTCTACTTATTCAGTATGGAATTTTACTGATCTTTGGGATAGATCGAATAATATTAATTCGGGATATCCTTTTTTACGATTCGAATTAGTTGATAATTCTTCTCCAACTATAATTGATAAAACCCCTGTCCTTGAATTATACAATACTTATAATAATTATAACTTTATGTTTGAAGTTAATGATAATATTCGAGTTGCAGAAACAAACTTGAGTGTTTATTTGAATGGAAATTTAGTTAATAGTAGTTTTATTTTTGTCAACGATAGTAGTTCTTATTTAGTTAATAATTCATTTAGGTTAAATTCAGACGGTAATATTTCTTACTCTCTTTATGCAAAAGATTCTTCAGGAAATAATTTTACTAGTGCTGTTAAGAATTTAACAATACTTCGAAATATATCTAACAACTCTTTATTTATTTCAAATAGTTCTTTTAACGTATCAGAAAATACTTCTAATGTAATTTTGCCGTCATCTAATTTTACATTTAATCTTACAGTTCCTATTTCTACAAATAATAGTGTGTATTTGAATTTGTCTTACTTGATGCAAAATATTTCTGGAAATTTTACAACTAATGTTTCTAACATGACTTTGACTAGACAGGATAATGATATTACTGTTTCAGTTTATATTCCAGGAAATACAACTGTAGTTGGAAATTCAAATTGGAGTGGGACTATTCAAGTTCCTGAAGAAGTAAATTCATCTCCATTTGATTCATCTGCAGGATCTATTAATTCTGTTATTTTTGTTGGAGGAAATGTAAATTTAATTTTTTCAAATCCGATCAAAATTGTTTTGCAAGGTATGCATGATAAGAAAGCTGGTTGGAGTAATAGTGCTACTGGGGCATTAACTAATATTGATACTTTATGTGCTGATATTATTTCCCCAGGAAATATTAATTCTGTTTCTCCTAAGGAATGTTATGGTAATCAAGGTTCTGATTTAGTTATTTGGTCTTATCATATGACTTATTTTGGTGCAATTACGCCTTCTTCTTCTAATGATGGTTCTGGTGGAGGAGGCAGTGGTGGCGGTAGTGGTGGAGGAAGTAGTAGTTTTGCTCCTGGCCAAAGTACAATTACTTTAACTGAAGATGGTAGAGCATATTTCTTTCAGAAAGGAAAGGCTATGCCAATTAATGTAGGTAGTGGTACTTATACTTTGAATGTTAGTACAGTTAATAATAAAACAGTTGTGACTATTTTTGGAACGCCGTATAATGTAACTTTAGGTAGTGTATTAAAAGTTGATTTAAATGATGATTTGGTTTATGATGTTTTAATTAATTATTCTTCTGATATGGGTACAATAGTTAATTTATTTATGCAAAAAATAATTGAGCCATATACATTACCTGTTATTGAAAAACCTGCTTCTGTTAATTCTTTTGGAAATCCAAATGTTGGTAATCCTAATGATGTTCCTGTACCTGCTGTTAATTCTAATCCAAGTGGTGCTTTAAATTCAGGTGCAACTAATTCTAGTTCTGATAACAAGTCTAATTCAAAATTAAGTGTACTAAACATAATTTTAATTTTTGTTTTATTTGCAATTTTAATTGCAATATTGTTTCAGTTTTATTTGAAATTTCAAAATAAAAAAGTTGATCAGAAAAAAGAATTAAAGTCTTTTTCTGAGGCTTCTGCAAAATTATCTTCTGATACAAATAGTATTGATTCTGTCTCTAAAGTAGTGGAATCAACTAAAACTAATACAACAAATTCTGTTAACGTTTTAACTGAAACTATAACTGCTCAAAGTGTAGCTGATGTATCTTTGGCTGCTAAAATTGAAACTGATGCTAGTAAGGATTTAGATAAGGTCAAAGCAATATTAAAAAATTCAACTAGTTCTTTAAGGGATAATGAACTTCCAGAGCTTGAAGCTTATGTGGTAGATTCTGATAAACCAAGTTTGCAAAAAAATGCTGATCTTGCTATTCCAGTAATTAATTTTCAAAAATCTGTTAATATTAAAGATGTATCTATTACTCCTAAGAACTTTGTGAAAAAAGATGCTAAAAAAGAATTAAAAGTGGATCTTAAGAAAAATAATGTTTATTCCAAAATTTCTGTTTCTAAATCAGTTTCTAAAAGTGTTTCTAAATCGGTAAGTAAATCTAATAGTGCGGCAAAGTCTGCAAAACCTATAAAATCTGCATTTAGTAACAAGAACACGAAGAATGCTAAGACTGATAGTCGAAATACTAGTAAAGTTAAGAAGAAATAGTATCTTAGATTTTGATATAGTATACAAATGAGCTAAAATCTCTGTTTTTATCAATTCTAAACCTTTAAAAACCTGTCTTTTTTTTAGATATGTATGGCATTAGACTCAAAACAGAAATTTGACTTGAAGAAGTTTATCAAGCAAATGAGAAAGTATAAAGGTAGACATACTGAGCTTATCACTGTTTATGTTCCTACTGGTTACGATTTAAATGCTGTAATTAATCAGCTTCAGCAAGAAGTTGGTACTGCAACAAACATTAAGTCTGCGTCTACTAGAAATAATGTTATTTCTGCTCTTGAGAAAATGATCCAACTTCTAAAAACAATTGGTAGAAATCCTCCTAATGGACTTGCTGCTTTTGCAGGTAATGTTTCTGAGCGAGAAGGTGGGCAAGATTTTCAATCATTTTATTTAGAAACTCCTCTTCCACTTAAAACAAAAATTTATCGATGTGATAAAGAATTTGTAATGGAACCTTTAGATGATATGGTTCAAGATAGAGA
>CAZKZU010000015.1:0-39151 GCA_964557345.1 uncultured Methanosarcinales archaeon | reverse complement strand
TGTTACTAACATACATATGGCTGTTAATAACATACAATTCACAAAAATAGAACTTGAAATAGTAAAATTTATTTTTAAACATTTTAAAGACAGATTTAATTCTAGACAGCTATCAAAATTGCTAAATATCAATCATGCGCATGCAAATAAATTATGTGGACAATTAGAAGAGAAAAACCTTTTGTTAAAAGAACAAATTGGAAATTCTATATATTTTACTTTTAACTATTCCAGTAAACAAGCCATACAATTTATGGATTATCTTTTAAGTATTGAGACTAAAGAATTCCCTAAGTGGCTTGCAGTTCTTCTACATAATTTGGAAAAATTTAAAGCACATATTCATTTAGGACTAGTATTTGGGTCTTCCTTGCAAAATAAAGATTTTAATGATATTGATGTATTATTAGTATATGATTCAAATAGCGCTAAGAATATCAAAATGATAAAAGATGAAATACGAAAATCAGGTTTGACTGAAAAACCTATCAGATATATGGATATTTCAGAAAAAGATATTTTCTCTAATAAAAATGACAAAATATTTTATAGCATTTTGTCAGATAATCTTATATTTTACAATTCAAGTAAATATATTGAGGTGGTGGAAAAATGTCTCAAATAGATAATCATTTGAAATGGTGTTTACAAGATATAAAAAGATTAACAAAAAGTTCACAGACATAAACTATCGCCAAAACCATACAAATATTTATAATTTAAAACCAGACTTCAAACTTATGCCACATATACATGAAAAATTGGATTTTTGTGCAGAGACATTCATTGTAAATGATAATAAAGTTCTTCTTCGAATACATGATAAATTAAAGCTTTGGCTTAGTATTGGGGGCCACATAGAGCTTGATGAAGATCCAGCAGAAGCAGCAATAAGAGAAGTTAAAGAAGAAGTAGGATTAGATATTGAAATCTATAATAAACATGCATTATGCAAAGAAAATTGGACTGGTTCTAAAGAAGTGATACCGCCATTATTCATAAATCGTCATAAAATTAATGATAAACATGAACATGTTGCTTTCATTTATGCCGCAACATTAAAAAATAATAATGACTATAACAAAATAATTCAGCAAGAAACAGAAAAAAGTGATGGGATAAAATGGTTTACTCTTGAAGAAATTGAAAATAATCCACAAATATATCCAGAGATAAAATATTATTCAAAAAAGATTTTAGAATTATTATCCAATAAATAATAGCTTTAATGAAATAAATCAATTAGAACAAAAATATAGACCTAAATTAACAAGTAATTATATATCAAAAAATCAAATCAAGAAAATAACAAACTTAATTTTTCTTTAATTTAGCTGATTCATCTACAAGATTAACATAACCTAAGAAATGTTGTCTGCAACAATATCTTTTAAGACCAAAAGAATCTAATGTTTCTTTAATTTTTTGACTTCTGTGTTTAGTTAGTTCATCAAACTTTTCCCAAAACTGACCGATTGGTTTACCACAACTCATACATCTTACTGGAAACATCATTTTTTATTCCTCTTCATCAACTGTAATAAATAAATTCTAATTTTGAAAATGAAATTTTAAATTTTTTAAAAAATAAATAAAATAAATTAAAAATTGGGCGTAACCCAAAAATTGCTCATCTGTAAGATTTTTGTTTCTTAGATCTAGCTTTACCTTGTGTATTTGGTTTTCTAGATTCTCTAACTCTTGAATCAGCAACTAATAAATTTCTATCATATTTTAAAAATTCTTCTTTAAGTGGTTTTTTATATTCTGAAAGCATTCTTGCAATAACTAATCTTGCAGCTTCTGCTTGTCCAGTAATTCCGCCACCATTTATACTAATATTAATATTAACTTTTTCAGCAACTTTACCCGCAATAATCAAAGGTTCCATTATTTTTAATTTCATAAATTTAGGAGTATAATTTTCAATACTTCTACCATTTACTAATACTTTGCCGTGTCCTTCTTCTAAAGAACCTCTAGCAGTCGCCTTTTTTCTTGTTCCTGATGCTTGAATTGTTTTTACCATTTTTGAATCATCAACTTTATTTCATATATTTAAAACTAAATCCTAATTGTTCACTTATTTCTTTAAGTGTTACAAACTTTATATTATCAGTATTTCTAACATTAAATTCTTTAAAAGTTTCAGTTTTTTTACCTTCAAATTCATTTGGAACACTAAGATAACACATAGTTCTTCTAAATGCTTCGGCACCTTTAACTGTTTTATAAGGAATCATTCCTCTAATAGTTCTTCTAATTAATCTGTCTGCTCCTCTAGATAAATGCGGACCTTTTCCAGATACACCCATAGTAGATTTTCGAATATAAGTTCTCATTACATTATCTTTACTACCTACAACTACTGCCTTCTCACAATTAATTATACTAACTTCTTCACCGTTTAAAGCAGCTTTTGCAGCTTTAGCAGCCATTCTTCCTAAAATCAAATCAGTTGCGTCTATTATTATCATTTTTCCTTCCTTAACCAATAATTATAACTTTCTTTCCTTCCGGATTTTTCTTTGCTACATCTGCTAAAGTATGTACTTTACCGCCTTTAGCAAGTATTTTTGTCTTAGCACCTTCTGAAAATTTGTATGCTGCAACTTCTATTTTTTGATTTAAATCGCCAGTACCTAAAACTTTTCCTGGAACTAATAATATAAAACCTTCTTTTGAACATTTATCTAACTTTGAAACATTAACGATACTATAATTCTGAGTTGGACCTTGTAATTTTTTCGCAACTGCTTTCCATACCTTTGCTTTAGAAGCCCAAAGTTGTGCAGTTAATTCCTTAAGTTTATTGTTTTTTTCGAATTTCATTTTAACCTTTTTTTATTTTTTTCTAATTTTTAACACATTAGCATAAATAATAATTAATTTTTTATTTCCTTTACTAAATCTTGTATTTCATCAAGTTGTTTATTAAATTGATTTAAAGCTTCAACAATAATGTCCTTTGGTTCTAATTGACCAAAACTTTCAACATTAAATATGAAATTAGTATTATTATATTTTACTGAAACAATTTCATCACAAACACCATCACAAGCATCAATTAACTCGGGTGTGTTTATTAATTTTTTATCTATTTTTCCATCTTTAATAATTTGAGCAGGATATTTTTCTATAAACTGAGCTAACTGTGCACCATTTTTAACTTCAATTTCTGATTCATAACTATAAAATGCATTACAAGGAGCCCATTTTGCATGTTCTTTACCTTGACCCATAACAGCAACAGCATTAAGTTCAACTTCTTGACCATCAAATAATTTTACAACTTGAATGTCATCAAACATTGGTTTTGCACTTGGATCTTTAGTTTTTATATCTTTAGCATAAACCATTCCAGGTCCAACTTTTGCTAAACTTAAAACAACAAAATTCATTGCATTTAATTCTTGACCAATAACTGGTAAACTGTATGATTTTAAATCAGTTGAAATTGGGATTAAACCAATTCTATGAGCTAAAATTTCATCATATAAAACGGAATTATTTTTAATAATTTCAACATCTTCAATTGCTAATGTTGGAACGTAATCAATACAATATCTTCTTAATGCATTTGCATACGCAGGAGTTATTCCTTTTATCAAATAACTTGCATCCAATTTTTCTGAAGATATTTTTTTTAATTCCATGTTAGTTATATCCGTTTTTTAATAATCGTTTTAATGATTGTAATATAGTAAAAATAAAAATAACTTTATACTCTTCGTCCTCTCTTTCCGCCTTTCTTTCGGCATCTATCATGTGGTAAAGGAGTTACATCTTCAATAATTCCAATTCTAAATCCCATTCTAGATAAAGTTCTTACAGCTGCTTGTGCGCCTGGTCCTGGATTAGTTACTCCATTATGGCCACCTTGAGCTCGAACTTTTACATTAAGAGCATTAATTCCTTTCTCTAAAGCAATTTCGCCAGCTTTTTTAGAAGCTATCATTGCTGCAGTTGGACTACTTTCCATTCTGTGAGCTTTTACAACTTGACCACCGGAAGCAATAGCAATTGTTTCACAGCCTGTTGCGTCTGTAATATGAATTATAGTATCGTTATAAGATGCATAAATATATACATTTCCCCATCGTCCGCCAGTATTATCTCTAACCATCTTCATCCTCTGTAACTGCGCCATCGGCACTTAATGTTGCTTCTTTACTTGATAATTTAGCAGAAATATCTTTTTCAACTTCTTCAGCTAAAAGCTCTTCTTCAGTTTTTACCTTCTTTTCTTCTAACTTAGGTTCAACTTCTTTTGCTTTTCTCTCTGGGTGATTTGCATCAGCAAGTGTAGAACTTGGAATAAATTCAATTTTGAATTGTTCTTCTCTTGACAAAGTATAACTTGGAGCTGTAATTTTTTTACCATTAACTTTAATATGGCCATGAACAATAAATTGTCTTGCTTGTTTGAAAGTTTTAGCTAAATTTTGTCTAACTAATTGAGTTTGCAATCTTCTTTCCATAATATCCTTTGGAGTTAAATTCAAAGCAATATCTAAAGATTCGTCTTCTTTCAATAAATTTAAGGATCGTAATTTAGCAACTAAACTATTTCTTTCTATATCAACTTGTGCACCAGAACCTGCATTTAGTCTTTTAACATTATCTTTTATGTTTTTAATTACAGAAGATTGCTTATAGATTTCCTTCTTATTCTTTAATCCATACTCAATAAGAATTGGCTTCTCTTCCTCAATCTTGGCTTTAATCCATGGATGTCTTGGAGTACTATACTTTTTTTTCTGTGTTTTTGGATCTCCCATTTTAATTCATACCTTTTTATCTTAATTTTTCTTAATCAAACACATATTTTATTATATGTTTCTTAAAAAATAAATTTGAGCTGATCTGCTTATTTCTTTTTCTTTTTCTTGGAATTAGCAGTTTTGTTCTTTCTGAAATGTGAATGTGTACTTTGACCTCTAACAGTAAAGCCCCATTGATGTCTTAAACCTCTTCTAGATTTAATCATTTTTAATCTTTTAATATCATTATCTTGAGTAAAAGTCAAATCTGCCATAATTAAATGAGAGTTTGAACCTGTTTCATAATCATTTTGTCTATTATACATATATACTGGAATTTTATCAGGATTTCTTAGAACTGCATCAACAGATTTTATTTCAGCTTCGCCCATGTCACCAATTCTCTTAGCCATATTAACTTTAGCTAGTCTACAAATTGCATTAGCGAACATAATACTTACACCTTTAATTTTAGTTAAAGCATATAGAACTGGTTTTTTACCATCTAAATCGGTATTCATAATTCTTACTAAATAATTGAAACCTTCAGCTTCTTTAACAATAGCTTTTTCTTTTACAACTGGTTTATTATCTGGTTTAGGCCCATCTTTACCAATTGGCTTAAACTGCTCCTTAGCTGCGTCTTTGCTACTTTGTTTTGTACTATCTTTTTTATCCATAAAAATCAACATCAATATTTATTGGCTTAAAAGCACTTATCTTTAGAATCAGCCACACACCATAGGTGCAATTCTAAGATTTGGTTCACAATAAACCAGGCTATATCTTGTCAGAAAAAGCGGGTCTTTATAAATGTATCGCTTAGATTAAATAATCATTAAGAAAAAACATAACTACAAAAAACAAATAAAAATTATTCTGCCTTCATCAAATAAACGTGCTCAACTAAAATTATCGAATACATAATTACAACTAATACTCCTCCTATTCCAAATATTGCAATGCTTGCCCAAGATACATATTGTGAAATTACAAAATAATATAGAGCAGACATAATAAAAAATGCTATAACTACATATACTAAAAATAAACTCAAAAATCCAGTATGAGTTTTAATAAATTGAATAAATCTAAATTTATCGCATACTAATCTTTTACCCGCCAGTGCATACAGTAACATAAATACATAAGTATAAACAATAAACCATAAAATAAATGAAAATATCATAGCAGATGAACCTAAAACACCTAAACGCGACGTCAAAATAGACATTACATCAAGGAAAAAAGCAGAAAATAAAATCAGCATTATATTTGCTAAGAAAAAATATCCGAACAATTTAATAAATGTTAAAAATTTATTTCGATGCTTAACACTACCCTCTGCTTTTTTATCAGAACTATACGAATCATGCATATGTGCTGCAACGTTTTTACCTAATATATAAAACTGAATTGCTTTAACTAAAGCAACTAAAATTGAAAATATAAATAATATTTTCAAAATAATTAAAAAGAAATACACATTTGCTTTTTGTAAATTTTCTGCAGTAGAAAGCGTTGCATTTAATTTTTCAAGATCATTTATATTACTATAATTAAGATTTTGAGAAGGAAGTGAATCTAAAGTTCCAAGTAATGCCTTAACATTATTTGCACTTTCAAAAATTTTATCTGAATTAGAAACAAAAAGACCTATTAAAGCCAAAAGTAAAATTAAATCAAGTATACCTAAAACTAATACTAACCATAATTTACAACCAAATTTCGCTTCGAATTTTTTAAATATCTTTTTCATTTTATTCACACAAAATTATTTATATCAATATACTAAAAACTAACTATGACAATTATAAAATTTAAATACTGGTTGCCCAACAGAAGCACCACTCACAAATTTACAATCAGGAAGATCTACTTTATCACATATTTGGTTAGTTGGATCGCTTAGTTCTGCATTTCTAAATGAATTAATTTGAAGCGCAGTACATTCTGCATCAGTTGGAATTGCAACACTTGTTTTTTCAATACCGCTATTACAATTACAATATTTAGGATTTTGATAATTAGAATCTATCATACATCTATATGGATTAAATTGAACACCATTACCTTCACTTACAGCAGCACAATAGTTTGAAGCACGAGGAACAAAACTAGAATCAAGAACTCTATTTTTAATAGTGCACATAACATATTTTTGACAAACAGGAGCAATAGTTCCTTTACCTGCAACAGATCCACTTGCTTCAGCATAAGCCATACAAGTCAAGCAAACATCATTTTTATTCGGAGAGGTAGTAGAAGAAGGCACAGTAGCAACTGCACTAGGATCGACAACAATTGGATTACCCGGAGAAGAAACCGTTTTACCAGTATCAGGATTAAATATAGCTAATAGTATATCATTACTACTATAATAATTAGTGTTCCCGTTAGTTTGTATTGCTTCTTTTGCAACAAGAACTCCGCCAACAGTTGAGACACCAATTTTAAGACTTGAAGAAACCGAGCTAGATGACGAGGAAGTACCAGTTCCTGATGTTGGATCTGAATTAGCCCCGCTAGTTGTACTATCAATATTTGCAGTTACAGAAGTTTCACTATCATCACAAGAAACTTTAAATGAAACTTCTTTTGAAGTCGGTCTTGTTGCGGAAACCGATGAACTAGTTCTAGTTGAAATTGAATAAACTCCATTTGTCTTAACGCCATCTTTAAAATCAAATTTAGCTTTCCAAATCAAAGGCTCGCCTTTTGAAGTAATACATCTTTGCTGTAAACTTGTTTTTTGAGTTGAAGCACTTAACTTATACACGGCAAGACAGTTATCAACATCACAATTTTTCGCAGTTAATATATAATTATTAACACCTTTGAAAACATATTTTAAGCTTTGAGTTGCAGAATCCTGGGAATTTGGAATTGCAGCTATATTACTAAAAGCACCCAAAATTTTAGTATTATCATTAGCAGTAGCAGAAGAACTAAATCGCGTAGTAAGTGCACTTTCAATTGAAATAACATTAGTTCCAGACATAAGATCAGTAGCAGAAATAGCAGTATAATATAACTTATCATCTCCTTTCTTTCTATTAAACACTAAATAATAATCCACATTTGAGGAAAGCGCAGCATAATTAATTCGTTCTCCAGAAATTATAGTTAAAGGGCCAGAAGTGCCACCAACACCTTTAGGAACTCCATTTAAATCATTTGCTACTAGCGAATTAGAAGAAGCGCCTAAATATTGCTCAGCAGTTTTTTGACTAAAGGGAACATTTATAGTTTTAGTTCCAACTTTTATACTATCTCCACCATCAGTTTGTGTTGCATAACAATTTCCTTGATCATCGCAAATCTTAGTAACTAAATAACGCGGAATAACTTCTTTATCTGTATCAGTAGGAGCTTGATTTACATAAGCCACTTGGAATACAATCGGTTCATTTTTGGTAAATGGTTGAGTGCCTACTTCAGAACTACTTGGAACTTTATTTCGCACTTCTTTAACACCAGTAATATAAACATAACCTTCAGCAGGATTATTATAACCGCAACTATATTTCATAAGAGATGCACTAAATAAACAAGTAGCAGGAGCATTTAATCCTTCAGGCCGAATAGGAACAACTATTTCACCAGGTTTTCCACCAGCAGCATTTCTAGGAGTCCAAATCAATCTAACTCTATCATATCTAATTGGATCATTTACGCTTTGATAAATATCGCCTTTACCAGGACCATAAGGATTTCCTCCGCCTGAACCAACTGAGTCGCCTCCTTCAAGAGCCCCAGAATCAAGAATTTTAACTACACCAATACCAGCACTTGCATTAACTGATGTTGCAGTTCCATAACTAGTAGTTCCTTGTGCACAATCACAAATACCGTTAATAAATCCTGCTGCAGGATCACAATCATTTGTTGTCGAGCAAACTAATTCTACTCTGTAATTCAACGCTTCACCAGCAGTTAAAAAATATCCCACATGATAAACAAAAGTTGCAGTACCATCAGCATTTGGATTATATGCAATAAATTGTCGAGTAGAAGGAGCAACAATTCCTGTTGAATTAATACTAAATCCTTTTCCACCAACACTTAATGCCGAATCAAGATCAGGCTTCCAATCATATCCAAAAGCAGCAAGACAAATTGCATGAATTAACTGTCGTTCTTGGAATAATGCTCTAAAGGAATTAGTGTTACCATATCTTTTCATAGATTTATCTTTTATTTTTTCTCCACCACTAACAAGATCGCCTAAAAAATTCTTTATAGGGCCACCTTGCTCTTCAGAAGCAGCACCCTGTGCGCTGTAACTTTTTACTAAACAACCTAGGAGGTCGAATACGAAATCGCAAAGATATTGTGTTAATATAGCTTTACAAATTCCAGTGTCAAATTCATTACTAATTAAAATACTCTCAAAACAACTTTTAATAGCAGTTAAAATATTTTTAATACTTATTAAATAACCTTCAATTGCTGGAATACAAACACATCTAACTGAATTAATAAATCCATCAGTTGGATCAACCAAATATGCTTGAACATTATTTCCTTGGATAATTTCATTACTATAACAATCAGTTGGCTTTTTACCAGGAGTGGAATCATTATATAATTTTGCTTTATAATCTCGAGCACCAGTTGATTGATTAAAACTATTTGCATCAATATAATAATAAGGGGCTGATTTCATTTGTCCTGAACTATCAGTGTAATAAACTCCTCCTGCTTTATCTCTAAAATATTTATTTCCCGCATTTGAATCACTAAAATAGGCTTTATCTAATTCTTGAGATTCTGCACCATCAATTGGAACAAGAGAAACTGTAGATACAACATCATCTTCTGGACCAGATTTTTTAGGATCAGTAATAACACTATATATTTTAGAACCTTGAGCATCATACTGAGTTTCTAAATTAGGTTTAACATAAACACAATCGTCATTAGATGAAACAAATTGATTTTGACCATCTGTATCATAAAGACTTGAGGGAGCACCAGTAACTCCACCAGAAGAATTAGTAAATTTAATATTTGCATTATTATAATATTTCTCGCCCTTATCAGCTTTACTTGTAGAATCTAAATTTTCAGCAGACATAGGTCTTCCAAGTTGATATTGAGGAGTTCCTCCGGTTCTATCAACAATTACAGATCCGCCATCAGTAGAATAAGCAACTTTACCACTATCTTTACTATTTTTTCCAAATTCACAAAGACTTAAACCATTTATTTTATTTAATACTCCAGATAAACCAGCAGCACTATCATTTCCTTGTTGTAAATTTTTAGATTGTTCAATTGGACTTGGAGACAAACCTAAACAACCTGAATTCCATTCTCGTTCATAATCTCTATCACAATAACTTTTTGTTGGAGCTCCACTAGAAGTAGTATCTCCTGGACTAGTAATATAAGAATTAGATTTATAATTAAAATTATCTAACGTATTAATATTTGCATTTTTATAACAAGGACTTTCTTTTGGAGCATCTTGCCAATATTTTTGTTCAGAAGGAACTGAAGGACAGAATATTCTATCACAAACCCATTGTCTTCGAAGATCGCTTTGTCTAAACTTAGCTTTTACATCAGCACAAGATTGAAGTTTTTGCCTTTTTTCAGATTTAGGATCAGGATATTTATCTAACATTAATTTAAATCCAGGATCATTCTCATTAAGAGTAGAATCTGCATTCGGAGAACCTCTAATTAATCTATCAAGATTTAATATCTCGTCCTTAGTTAATCCTTTTCCAGCAACAGCCATAACTCCTGCAGAATCACCACATTCGGAAGTTTCACCAAGATTACTAAATAGTTGTACTCCAGTCATTGCAAAACAAATTCCAAAAGTAATCCATTTTGCTTTTTGCACATAAGGTAAAATTGTGTCAATTGCATCAAGAACTTTATTAATATAAGTAACAGTTTTATTTAATAGATCTCGAGGAATTTTATCAGGCGCAACTCTTCGATCAAGTAAAAATTCTAAATCATAACAAACAATTTGAGTTTTAGAATACTCAGTTGAATTTCCAGAAAAACTAAGACTTGTTTCAGTGTAATGAACTTCTAAATTTATAGGAACCTTAACTGTTTCAATCTTTTCAAAATAATCATAAGCATCAGTTAAATTTCTGTAAGCTTGAGGAGGCCATCTGTTTAATTGACAAGTTACATACCATTTTGTTCTCGAAGAATCTGGCATTGCTTGACATTTATTTGGATCGAATAAATCTAACCCTTTCCAACTTTCTTGATCAACATTACTCAATTGTCGTCTAGTTCCAATTAATAAATCTATGTTCTCAGGAGTTTTGCCACCTAATTTATTAGCTACTGCATTTTGTCCAATATAATCTAAATTAACTTCAAAACTTACTTGCGCAATACCTTGAAAAATATGATCAGGAATTAATGCACCAGGAAAAACTTGGCCTTGACTTATTAAGAAATCACCATAACCTCCTCCACAAGAAGCATATTCAACAGCACCTTTTGTCTCCGCTCGATGACCAGCACCATCAACTGCAACAATTCTAACATCATTTTTAACACCTGAAGTATTAAAACTCAACGCAACTTTTTCAGTTGATTTTGAATCCACTCGAATAGTATTTATAGAACTATCCATTGGATCAGCAAGAGAAGAAGAAGTTGTAAACCCTAAACTTACTTCCTTAGAAAAAGAACCATCTTCATCAGTAGTAACGGTATAAACATTACCCATCTTCGGGTCATCACTTTCATCACTATCACTTAAACTGCTACAACCTGGATCTCCACCATTAGGATTAAAATCTGTAAGGCCATCTCCGTCGTTATCAATTTGATCATTACAAACAGAAGCACCATTATAATTAGTCTCATCTGTATCCATCGGACTATCACAGCCTAAATCACGTGGAAAATCAACTTCTCCGTCTTTATCATTATCCTTTCCATCTGCACAAGCTTTAGATTTTAAGTCAACCGGATTTGCTTCTAGCATATCAGTTGGGCTTGTACAACCTAAATCGTTAGGATAATCTATTAATCCATCAGCATCATTATCAAGTCCATCTGAACATTGATACATCATATTATTTGCACCATTCATGTAAATTCTAACAGTCGCATTTTTATTTAATTTTCCTTTAATTACAACTTTTTTAGAATACGTTGGACTTAAATCAGCAATATTGTCTGATAAAAATTCAAGAGTTTCGCTATCAACTTTTGCAGAAAAAGATTGAACTTTAGAATTTCCTGCTTTATCTGTTGCAATTATTCTAATTTCATTATCTCCGTCATTTAATGGTAAATCATATGAAAAGGAAGTTGCATTTTCTGAAATAACTGTCTGCTCAGAATTAACTTCAGCTATAATTTTAACTACCTCAGATACAACTCCTGTAATATGATATGTAGAATTTCCAATTACTGCTGGTAATTGACTAATTTCAGTAAATGTTGGAATGCTATCATCAACCTGAACTTTATATTCTGAAGACTCGGTTATTTGAGGACCTGTCGGAGTAGATGTTTCAGCTTTAAATTTAATTGTATTTGTAATTCCTGATACAAGAACTAATCTGCTAAATGAAAAAAAACCATTTGCATCTGCTAATTTCGAAGTAAAGGTATTTCCATTAATATAAACAGTAACAATTGAATTTGCAGGTGCAGTACCATTAACTCCCGTATTCATGCTTGTTGCCCACTCAGGAACATTTGCAGTTATCCCTCCTAATGTAGACGCACCAGTATTAATTGGACTGGAAGAATCAACTGCATAAGCTAACGACGCGTTAAATGAAAAATCAAATGGCAATGAAAGCATTAATACAATAAAAAATATAGCAAAAGCACGATTATACTCAGATGACAATTTAGCAATTAAATATGAAAATCTATCAGGATGTTTATATAAAGATTTAATTTGAGATTTATCTGAAGATTTAGATATGGATTTATCAATAGATTTAAACTTACTTTTTTTAACAAACTTTACCCTTACCATAAATTAAATCTACCTATTTAACTAAACAATATCTACTATATACCCAAAACAATTACTTTTTCGTCTTTCCATTTATATTCTTTCCGGATTTTAGCATTTTTTAAACTATTTTTCAAAGCTAAATATTAAATTATAACGATTATTGAAACTCTGGTTGATATAGCACCCTGTAAGGATCTTCGATTGGATCTTCATCTAAATATTGATATAAATTCATTTTTTCAACACTAGTAACTGGATTAGGAAGCTTTTCAAATGCATGAAATATTATTTTATTTGCAGATAAATCTTCTGCTCTAACTGTAAAATTACCTGTCCATCCACCTACAACTCCTCCATTTTTCATTAAAATTACATTTAAATCGTAAATTGCAGGACCATCAATTAATTGAATTACACTTTGTCCGCCAGCAGGAACAGGATAATTCCCATATGCTTCATAAGGAATATTTTCATCTTTAGAACTTAAATAAACAGTTGCACTATAACCATCCATCCAAGGAGCATCATTAAGTTGAGCAACAGAATAGCTAATTTTCTTCAAGGGAACCATAGTCAATTCAACTGAACCTTTTTCTTCTGGAGCAACAACTTGCTCTTTAAATCTAATATAATCATTATTTTCTCCAATAAAATATCCATTAGCACAACCCAAAGGCAACTTAACTTTAAGTTGAGGAACACCAAAACTATCATTCATATTTGTTTGACCATAATCACAATAATATTTAACGCAATCAAAAGTAACATTAACATTACCAACAGGCATGCCTGTAAAATAATCTCTTGCAACTACATAAATATCATTATCATAAGTTGTATTACAAAATTGAGTATCAGTGTCAGTTGCATCCATCATCAAAAATCCAACACTATCTCGAGTAGGATAATTATGATCAATTGTTACAGGAATTGCATAACTAAACACATATCCTTCACCATTAAAAGCACTTGAATCATATAAACTTAATTTTACAGGGAAATCAAAATCATAAGTAAAATGATAGATATTAACACATAACATTTTAAGGCTCTCATAATCTGATTTTCCAGGATTTGATTTAATCTTATCTCCATCACTTGGATTAACTTGCATTCTCATACCATATTTTGGAAAATAACTAACCAAAGGAACTATATTACCCCAATCATATGTACCCATATCCCATTGTAAATGTAAATATTCATACATATCATTCGGTAAATTATCTGGTTTTCCTTCAACTTCAACTCTATCTAAACTCCAAGTTTTTTGGTATGTAGAATACACTGTCAAAGGCTCTTTAAATGGAATATAACCTGTATTAACTATTCGTACTCTAGGAAATAAAGATGTTAAATAATCTTGAATTTTCGCTTGAACTTCTCTTTTACTCCAAGATAATTTTTGACAGGAAAATTCCATTCCCCCAAGAGGGATATCTGGATCCATAGATAAAACATTTATTGTAGCACGCTCTAAAAAAGGATCATTAGTATGTCTTTGAAGTACATAAGATGCAGTAGATAAAATCTTACCTAAATTAACTGGAACATTAGCATAAAATTCCTTATACTGAACTTTTTTTCCTTCGATTTGTGCCTCTATAGTTAAATTTGAAAATACTGAGACTTCAGTATCTCCTATTTTAGCAATTGTAGTAATATTTCCTATTCGTTTATAATTCTCGACTTCATTTAATGTTTCTAGTCGTAAACATCGATCAAGATTTTGATTTACATATGAGGCAATCTCTGCCTCCATTCGTTCTTTAGATGGAATTACATTTTGACCTTGATATCTCCATAAAGGAACTTTTACACCGCCATCCAAATCTTGAATGTAAGATTTTTTATTATCATACATTTTAGGAAGCTCTACATATCCACCTTGCATACCAATCAAAACAATTGCATCTTTAGCAGTTTTTTCTAAACATAATTGAGTGTAATGATATATAGGACTTTGAGGTAAATTCATAGCTGTATCCACTGGTTTGTCATCAACTTGAACTTTAGTTTGAATATAATTTAAGAATACAAATAAAATTAATATGGCTATGCCTAAAATTATAAATATAGATACTTGTCCACCCCTACCTCTCATAAGCTATCCTTTCGCTTAATCATTTATAAATTTAATGAAGAACTGAACGTAAATTACTTCTCTCAATAATAGCAACATATAGTCCTAAGTATACAACACGTCATAAAAATGGGATTAATGAGTACTAAGAAGTAACAATAAGGGTTACCTTTATAAAGTCTAAATTAATCCCGTGTATTTGAACCAAAATGACTAATCAATATCAACTAAGATTTACCCAAGACAAATTATTAACAGAATTTAATTTAGCAGAATTCAAAGCAATTGCTACACAATTAGAAGATATTGCTAGAGCCACAAAAGGAACAATTGATTCCAAAGTTAATTGTTATAGCAAATGGGGATTGAATAGAGAATCAAAAGCCACTATTCCTCCTATGGATGTACAAGATGGAAGAACAGAAGTAAATATGTCCTTTACAATACCAAATCTAAATTCTCATAGTTGGTATCATTCATTAAAACTTAAATTATGCATCACAACGCCTCAAAATAATGATAACTTCTTAATTTCCTTAACTCAGGGTATTGAAAATAAAAAAACACTCGCATTTTACGGACAAGAACTTGATGAAAAAACCTATACTGCAATAATGAACAAATTTTGCCATACTAACTTATTAGGTAGATTAAACTTAATTGCTCCAAGACCATCTTTAGGATCAATAATTACTTCATATAAGTAAATTCTAGATTATTTCTTTTCATTTCTAAATAAAAGCCCCACAACATTTATAAAGGGGTGCCATATCCATAAATATAGACGGCCATAGTGGTGCGGATACACCTGTTCCCTTTTCGAACACAGAAGTAAAGCGCGCATACGTCTCAGTGTGTACCGTAATACATACGGGAAATCAGAGAAGCTGTCTACCTTTTTTTCTAATCATTCTAAACAACTACTGTAAAGTCTTTCTAAAAAAGTATTTTTGAAACAACTGCTCAGTAATAAAAATAATAAAGTATTTAAACTAAAATGAAATTCAAAATTTTATATGACTGAATACAAAATTAATCTTAAACTAGCAAGCGGAGCTAGTCTTGATATGCTCATATTTAGCGATACTGAACACAGGTGGATCTTTAAACACCGATTTATGCTTCCAGAAGTAAAAGTAAGACGAGAAAATCCCACTTTAATTAACGATATTTCATTAGTAGTTGATTATAATAGCGGAATTCCTGGAGACTGTAATTTATCGATGAATATTACTAGACCTGATAAAAGAGGACAAAAATTCTTAGCAGGACTTGATATTTCAGAAGGAGCTCATTTATTTGCACAATTTATATATGAAAAACAAAGAGATACATATAAATTAAAAACAATCGACTGTGGAGTGAATAAGGTAATAGAACTAAATCCGGACAGTAGAGAATTAATTAAACCAGTAGATTTTCCATTTCCAGTTAAAGATGTGGTATTAGAGAACTCAGGAATATTTAGTTTCCCATTCTTAAAAAGTAATGGCGAAGAGTCTTATTTTGAATTTCCAGACTATTATGTTAAAAAATGAAAATATAATAATGCATAATATATAATAATATAAATAAGTATAACCAAGAAATCGAATATTTTAAACGAGATAATATGACTACAGAAGTTTGTGAACACAATCAAAAATGTATGCAGCAGTATCAAATGAATTATATTTGTGCTATCAAACCAACTGCTTGTGTCTTATATCCCGCCCATAATCTCCCAACATCAGTTGAACCAATGGATGAAAGTATACTAGAAGCAATGGTAAATACACCACAAAATAAAAACTAATTTCAATTTCTAAAAATAATTAAAAAAGTAACATATTTAAGTAAGTACATATTATACTTCTTCATGCAAACAGAAAAAAAATTAAATCCGTTTAATTTTCCAGTTAGCATAATCTCTATTATTACAATTATTATCATTATTATACAATAAACGACTTTTTCAGATTTATTCTTGGGAAAGTCAAACAACAACAGCTAAAGAGAGGACTAAAATGCAAAACGAAATGGCAGAAAATAACAAGCAAAAACAACTAGAAATAATGGATACAACTCTTAGAGATGGCGAACAAATGGATAAAGTTTCATTTTCACCATTACAAAAATTAGAAATTGCTAAGAAATTATTTGATATAGGAATAGACCGAATAGAAGTTGCAAGTGCACGAGCAGTAGATAATGATGCAGAAGCTCTAAGACTTATAACTAACTATGCAAAAACTATCGGAAAACTGCACTCTGTTGAAGTCCTTGGTTTTGTAGATAATACAAAAAGTGTAGATTGGATTTATGATAATGGAGGAAGAACATTAAATTTACTTGCTAAAGGATCTAAAAAACATTGCGAAGAACAATTAGGTAAAAAACTTGAAGTTCATTTAGCAGATATTCTTAATACTATTAATTATGCACTTTCAAAAGACTTTCATGTAAATATATATTTAGAAGATTGGTCTTCAGGAATGACTAATTCTCCCGAATACGTTTTTGAAATGATTGAAAAATTAAAACAACATAAGATTGAAAGATTTATGCTTCCAGATACTCTTGGAATATTAAATCCAATGTTGACTCAAAAATACGTAACTGAATTAAAAAAAATATTTCCGAGTATAAAATTTGATTTTCACGCACATAATGATTATGGATTAGCTACAGCAAATACTATGTATGCAATTATAGCAGGAATTAGCGGAGTTCATTTAACATTAAATTCTCTTGGAGAGAGAGCAGGAAATTGTTCTCTATTCGAGATAGTTGCATGTGCAAATGACCATTTAAAATTAAATTTAAATATAAAAGAATCAGAATTTTATAATTTAAAAAATCTAACTGAAATTGCATCAAAAATGAGAATATCTGCAAATGCCCCCATCGTCGGAGATAACGTACATAGACAAACTGCGGGAGTGCATGCTCATGGAGATAAAAAAGGAAATTTGTATAAAACAATTCTTTCTCCAGAACGATTTGGAAAAACAACAACAACATACTCATTAGGAAAACAATCCGGACAGGCAACAATTGAAATAAGTTTAAAACAATTAGGAGTAACTGTTGACGATGAGACCCTAAAAAGAATTACTTCTGTTGTAAGAAAGCTAGGAGAACAAGGAAAAACAGTGACCCAAGAAGACTTACTATTTATTCAAGAAGAATGTTATGGAAATTCAGACAAATTACAATTCAGATTCCTTGAAGCTTCAACTCAAGTAAATATGTCTGGGAAAAAAATAAGTCACATTAAAATTTTATTTGAAGGGCAAGAAATGGAAGAAACTGCGCTCGGAGATGGCGGTTATGATGCAATAATGAATGCACTTTTGAAATTAGCCCCGCAATTAAAAATACCTCTTGCAAAACTTGTGGATTACAATCCAAGAATTCCTCCTGGAGGAAAAACAGATGCACTTGTAGAAACAATCATCGATTGGGAACATAATAATGAAATATTTACAACTGTGGGTCTCGATTGTGACCAAACAATTTCAGCAGTAAAAGCAACAGAGAAAATGATCAACTTAATGATCAGAAAAACCAAATAACTCTTTTTTATTTTTGGATTATTTGTATCTTATTTAAATAGAAGAGTGGGCCCGGCCAGATTCGAACTGGCGACCTTTCCGACGTCAACGGAATGTCATAGCCGCTAAACGACGAGCCCAAATTAACTCTTACTACTATTGATTAGACCTTAATTTATAAAAGTTTTGAGTATAATTAGAAATAGCCTTTTATTGTAGAAAGAAAATAATCGTTAAGCAAATAATCAAAGATAATTAATCAAAAATACGTTTAACATCAACATTATTTTTGTCATTTCTCTTACGTATAAACGCACCAAGTCCAAATAAAATTAGATAAACCAAAATATAGCCTAACACAGTTGGAGGATTAAGATATGGAACCGGACCAACGCCTTCTTGAGTTAAATATTTTGCCAAAGGTACTTCTGCAAAAACAGAAACAACTCCTAAGCAAAGAGTCATCACCATATTAGGTAATGCAACAAAAAATGCAAACATAAGCAGAATTATCGCAGAAATCATATATCCAACCCAACGAAGAGCCTCATTACTATCTTGCAATATTGTAAAAAAGCTTTTATTTAAATTCAAAAAATTATAGAGAATAGTGGAAATTACTGAAATAGAAAGTAAAGAGAGTCCACCTTTAAGCCACAAAGGCCAACTATTGAACACGCTTTTAATATATGATGCCATAATTGAATTTATATTTTTTCCATTTAAAAAGTTTATTGAAAATAATTTTAGCTAAAGGATATTTTCTGAAACAATTTCACTCATAACAAATGCAAATATCAAAACATTTAAAAACAACATATGATTAATTATTCATATGAATTGTCCTTCATACGAACACTTTTTTAAAACACTTGGCTCAAAAACCAGGTTAGATATATTAAAATCCCTTCGAGAAAGCGATAAGAATGTGAGCGAAATTTGCACACATACAAATCAAGAACAAAGTAAAGTAAGCCACGAGCTAAAAAAACTTTCTGACTGCAATGTTGTTGAAGTTAAGCAGGAAGGCAAACAAAGGATTTATTCATTAAATAAAGAAACAATCGTCCCCATTTTAAAACTAGTTGATCAGCATGTCGCAAAAAACTGCAAACATTGCTGCACAAAAGAAATAACTAAAATTGAAGAAATTACAAAATAGACAATAGTAAAATAATAACAAACTAATAAATCAATATAATAACTACCTAAAATGAAAACCATATATTTAGACAACGCAGCTACAACCGAAATGAGCAAAGAAACGATTGATACTATGCTTAAATATATGACCAACGAATATGGAAATGCATCATCTATTCACCACAAGGGCCAATATGCTAAAGAAGCCATTGAAAATTCCAGAAAAATAATCGCAAAATCCATCAATGCCAAACCAAACGAAATTATTTTTACATCAGGTGGAACTGAAAGCAATAATTTTGCATTAAAAGGGGTTGCTTTTGCAAACAAATCTAAAACTAAAAATCAAATCATTATTTCCAAAATAGAGCATGATTGTATACTTAATGCTGCAAAATGGCTTGAAAAAAATGATTTTGAAGTAAAATATCTACCAGTAAATAATGACGGTTTTATCGATTTAAATAAGCTAAAACAAACGATTACTGAAAAAACAATTTTAGTTTCAATTATACATGGGAATAATGAAATCGGAACTATACAAGATATAAGAGAAATAGGCAAAATATGCAAGGAAAAAAAGGTTTTATTTCATACTGATGCCTGTCAAAGTTATAAAAAAGTAGAAATTGACGTAATAAAAGATAATATTGATTTAATGACTATTAATGCACACAAGATTCATGGTCCAAAAGGAGTTGGAGCATTATACATAAGGAATGGAATTAAAATTGAACCTCTTTTTCATGGAGGAGGACAGGAAAGAAATTTACGATCAGGAACTGAAAATGTCCCAGGAATTGTCGGCTTTGGAAAAGTGGCAGAACTAACGATTGATAACACTAAAATTCAAAAATTAAGAGACTATGCAATTACTGAATTACTTAAAATTCCTTTAAGCAAATTAAATGGTCCAAAAGAAAAAAGACTTCCAAATAACATAAATATTTCATTTGCAAAAATAGAAGGAGAATCAATTATTTCATACTTAGACTTATTCGGAATATGCGCATCAACTGGTTCAGCATGTTCCTCAAGAAGCTTAAATCCATCACATGTAATGATGGCGCTAGAAAATAATCCTGAAAGAGCACATGGCTCAGTTAGATTAACTTTATCAGAGCAAACAACCAAAGAGGAAATTGATTTTACAATTAAAATATTAAAAGAAGCAGTCGATAAATTAAGAAAATTATCACCACTAAACTAATAATACATAATAATAAAAATATACTAATTAACTAGAATTAACCAAACCTAAAATTAAAAAAATAACTATTCAAATAAATATAAAAACAAAAAAACCAAGAGGAAATAAAAATGTATAACGAAAACGTAATTGAAAGATTCAAAAACCCACATAACGCTGGAACAATTGTAAATGCAGATGCAATAGGAGAAGTAGGTAATGTTAAATGTGGCGATATTATGAAAGTTTATCTTAAGATTAAAGATAATAAAATACAAGACATTAAATTTCAAACCTATGGTTGCGTTGCAGCAATAGCATCAACTGACTTCTTATGCGACTTAGTTAAAGGAAAAACATTAGATGAAGCAACTAAAGTCTCAGCAAAAGACATAGTAAAAGAAATGGGAGATATACCTGAAATAAAATTTCACTGCTCAATCTTAGCACATAATGCGATAAAAAAAGCAGTTGATGAATATAAATTAAAGAATACTATAACCAAAATTACTATTAAATAAAATTGATAAACATATATTAAATTCATTAATTATTAACAAGCAAATCTTTAATTAGTTTAAATCCTCTTTCATAAGCCTCATAATTTTCTGATAACTCATGATATTTATCATAACTATCCTTGTCAGAAACAATTTCTGCTACTTGCGCATATGAATTTTTTCCAGTAAATCTTAACTGTTGCGCTGTTGGTAAAGCTCTAATCCTAGTCTGTCGCTCATAAAAAAATCCGCCATAAACTAAACAAGCATCTCCTTTTTTCTTATATTCACTGGCTTTAAATTGAGATCCACGATTGATGCCAAGTATATTTTCATCAAAATAATAAAAAGCATTTGAATCAAATTCCCCGTTTACTTTCTTAGCAAGTTTTTGATTTTGCATCAAATTAACCATTTCAGGCAATACTTTCCAAGCATCATCACGACCTTCAACATAAAACGCATATAATGCGACAGCAACATACCATGCTTTAATTAATTGAGAATCAGTAAGAACGGAATTATCAGAATACTCATCTAGAAAACGCAAAACTTCAGGTTTTACAGTTTCCCTTTTAGCCTGATCAAGTAATACACTAGCATAAACATTGTAAACTCTATCTACAAGACCCATCAAGAAATATATAGTAAAACTAATTTATATAGTTACGCATTAATATAAAAATAAGAAACTAAATAAATATAAAAAATGAAAATAAACCCTTAAGGTCTAAAAGATAACAAATCTTCAGTCGTAATTTTCTGACCGCTTCTGATTTTCTCTTCAACAGTCTTTTCAATTTTTCTTAATATTTGTTCTTCTTTGTTTTCTCTAAAGTCCCTTCTTGGTTTTTTCTGATCAAAGAATGGTTTATTTTGTACAAAAGTGATTCTTTTTACTCTGTAAGCATCTTTTGCTGTAATGAATAATGTATGAACTTCTTTTTCTTGAGTTTTAAGATATTTTATATCTTTTGAAATTGAAATTAATTTCTCATGTTTATCTTGAGAATTTTTAGCTAAAACTTCAACTTCAGCATGAACAGTATTTGAATTATCCTTTAAATCATCAATTTTTTTACTTGTTTCAATTAAATGACCTTTGGATTCAGTTTGCTCTTTTGCTTTTGCAATTAATCTTTCTTTTTCCTTAATAGTCTTCATGACTTTCTTTTCTTCATCAGGAGATAAGGCATTAGTTTCCAAGTAATGTTGTAATTTTTCAATTGCATCTTTTACATAAGGAATGTTAATTCTTTCGCCAGCTGGCTTAGCTGCTACAGCAGTTGCGTTTCCGCCTGTTGCATCTCTCATTAACTTAACTTTATCAATTTCAGTTTTAATTTCTGAATTTATTACATCTCTTTGTTTTTTTAACAGTTGAACTTTTTGAGTTAACTCATCTCGTCCTTCTTTAAGAGTTTTTAATTGTGAGAATAATTCTTTAATTTCTTTAGAAATAACGCTTCTTATTTCAAATAATACTTCTTTTTTAGTTCGTAATGAAGATAATTCTCTTCTTACACTAGTAAATTCTTCCTTAGAAACAGACGCTCGTTCTATTCTTGGTATAAATTCCTTTTCAGGCATTGCAGTCTTTGCAGATTCTTGCTTAACTGATTCTTGTTTAACGTCTTCGTTAATTTCCACTGTTTCTTTTTCACTTTCCATGTTAACCATCTTTACTAAATAAATACAATAAATAACCCCGATTTTGAATAAAATTTAATAAATATAAACTAAATAAAAAAAATTAAAAAAAGCGCTTAACCGAATAATGCGCCAAGTCCTGCTGCTGCTGCTTCAGAAGTATCTTCTTTCTTTTCTTCAACTTCTACTGCTTTTGCTGCTGGAGCTGCGGATGCAACTGCTGCTACTGGAGCAACTATTGCTGCTTTAGCGATTGCTTCATCGATATTAACGCCATCTAATGATGCTACAAGTGCTTTCACTTTAGAAACATCAACAGTAACACCTGCTGCTGTTAGTACTTTAGTAATAGTCGCTTCATCTGCCTTTGTTCCTGCTTTGTGTATTAATAATGCTGCATATACGTATTCCATTTTGATTCCTCCTTAACATAAATTTATTTGTTATTTTGTATTTGTTTAGTTTAAAAACAAATATAAAATATTTACTTAAACAAGCTCCGAGTTCAAACTATTTGCTTGACCTTCAGCTTTTGCTAAAATATCGCCTTTTGTATCTTCTGTCATGAAATTTGCTTCCATAGATATCGCTCTAGCTTCTGCTGCTGCTTTAGCCATCAATGGAACAATAGATTCCTTAACGAAAATTCTTGCACTTACTGCTAAGTTAAGCGCTTGTCTAGCGAATAACTCTGCGTCTGCTCTAATTTTATTCTCATCAACATCAAGTGCTGATTTGGAATAAATTACCCCTTGATCATAAACTGCTACAACATCTAAACCAACTTCCATTGGCTGAATGTTTAATCTAAGTAATACACTTGCAAGACCTGCGCTAATTACATCGCCTTCTTTTGCAACAACTGTATCTGCTTTGATTACTAATTTACCAGCTTCAACACCAGTTTTAATTTTAAATTGACCTAATTCTCCAATAATTGGACCAGGCGCGAATCCTGTTGGACCTGCTTGTACAATAATATCTTTTGGAGCAACTTGTCCGCCTTTTGCTGGAGCAGCTGATTTATTTTTTTGAATTGTTTTATATAATTTAAATGGATTTTCAGTAGTAAATAATAAACCTGGCATACCTTTAATTTTAGTTAACAAAGTTTCTATTCCTGCTTTATCTCCTTTACATTGTTCAATTGCAAGCATAATAAGGCTTTTCTTTGAAATTTTAATTTCAACAGAACCTCTTAAATTTGCTCTCATATTTTGAAACTGAGCTGTCGGAAGATTTTCAACATCTAAAAGACCAATAATAGGATATTTTTTCATAAGTGTAACTAACTCAGCTACAGCTTTTTTCTTTCCCGGATTTGCTTTTGTTTTATATGCCATTGTCTTCACTCTACCTTCACTGGCTTACTCATAGTAAGTTTAAGTAAAACGTTTCTGATGTTGTTTTTACCTTGAACAGTATGACCAATTACACTGTTATAAATAGTTAAAATATTTTCAACAAGTTCATCTACTTTTTGATCTTCTTTACCAATAACTAATTTAATTGCTAATGAAGTCTTTGCACTGATTCTTACAGATTTAGATAACTTTTCTTTTAATGGTTTAAGTGCGGACTTTGGAGGAACAACGCAACCTGCTTTAGGGTTTGGCATCTTACCTCTTGGACCAAGAACTTTACCGAATACAGTTGCAACTTGCGGCATTACGTTAGCCTGTGCAACAAAAAAATCATATTCTTCTGCTAATTTCTTAATTTTTGAAGGAACATCTTTAAATTGTGGGAAATCATGTGTTTCAAATGCAGCATCAAATTCTTTTTTAGCTTCATCATTTAACTCTGGACCTACAAATCCACAAATTTTAACCGGTCTACCTCTAGAATAAGGAAGGCCTACAAAAATATCAAGTTGTTGTTCTGTTTTTTTTAGATCAATATCTTTTAGATTTATTATTAAATCAACAGACTGAGAGAATTTTCTCGTACCTTTCTGCTCGAAAAGTTTATTTAACGCTTCTATTACCTTTTGTTTATCCATTTTTCCCTCCTATAAAGCTGTACAAGGCTACTTAAGCCATTGCTCTTAGTTTCACGGGATACACTACCGGAAAAAGCAAGCCTTTATAAAGTTAATGGTAATTATTTGAAACATGAAAAAAGAGGGGTTTTCATACTCAAATACACATTCAGCGAGAAGACTATTCCTATTTATATTCTTACTCGTGATAATGACAATTATTGTCGCAACTAATGCAAATTTGGTAAATGCTAAAACGAATTCAATTAAATTACTAACAGTATCAGAAGGCACAAATACAGGAGGAACTGCAGAATTAATTTTAGAAACAAAACCTGGAACCGGACGAGTTTTTTTAGAAACAACTAACATAATAGCGGATAAAGACACGCAATTTTCCTTCAAAATTGCTAAAGAAATAGTTTGTAAAAATTATAATTTTAATTGCAACAATTATGATTTTTATTATACATTACAAGGTAGCTCATCCTATATCACCGGACCTAGCGGTGGCGCAGGAATTGCAATTCTTACATATTCAAACTTAGCAGGAAAAAATATACCTGAAGATATATCCCTGACAGGAACAATTAATTCAGGAGGATTTATTGGACTTGTAGGTGGAGTAAAAGAAAAAATAAGTGCTGCAGGAAATACAGACATTACCAAAATATACATTCCGTTTGGAAATAGATACTCGCTTGTAGACGATAAAATTAATATAAATAATGTAAATATATTCAATATCACAACAAATAATTCTAACCACACAAATTCTACAATTATCAGTAGTCCAGAAAATAACTCAAATACAAATATTTCAGAAATAATTGAGATTGAAACAAACTCGTCCATAAATAATAATACTGAAAAGAATAACGATAATAATATTTCAAATAATTATTATGATAACAATAACACAAAATATAATTACGACACTATTATTAATATCTCTAAAAATAATAAAAATATACTTGAAGAAATTAACTCCACTAACAATACAACTAATGAAACGAAAAATAAGTTATACAAAATTGATTTAGTAAAAGGAACAAAGAAATTAGATCTAGTTGAATATGGAGACAGAATTGGAATAAAAGTTGTTGAAGTAGGAGACTTAGACGACGTATTAGAGGATCTATATAAAATTAAATCGAACAATAAAAGCGTAGACATTCCAAATTACTATATAACAACAATGCAAGGAATTGCACAAAACATTTGCGACCGAGCAGAAAAATTACATCAAAACAATAATGAATATATTGAAAAAATAAACAAAACAGACTATTCGGAATACTACACTATAATTAATGATCTTGTTGATGAAAATAACTCAATCACTCAAAGTAAAAATGTAGAAAATAAATCTATTAAAAATAACACTACTAAAAACAATACAACTATCACAAATATAATTCAATCTCAAACAATAAATGAAACAAAAATCTCTATTAATGAAACGAGCACAAATAACGCAACATCGAATATCTCGAATATAAACAACACGGATAAAATAAAAAAATTGATAATATTTCAAAGCGTTTTAAATCAACAAAAAAACATATCCCGCAGAATAACACGGCAAGAAGAATTACTTAATTACTCCAAATTTGCAATTGACAAAAAAGATTACTACTCGGCAGCATCGTACTGTTTTGGCGCAAATGTGGAAGGAAGATATATACAATTCATAACTTTAAATTTAACTGATGCAAAAAATATGTCAAACGATAAACTTAATTTAGCAAACGAATTACAAAAAAAAGAATTTACTAATTTGAACGATGTCGAAACTCACGCTATTGTTGAAGAAAGATTAATTGATGCACAAAATAGTTTTGACAATGCAAAAATAGCTGACGAGAAATTAGATTATTTTGATGCTATGAACAAATACTCCTATGCACTAGAACGAGCAAACACTGCGATATCATGGGCAGGGTATTACAATCATTCGGAAAAAGAAATAATAATAGATAACACTGTGTTGCAATATGCATGCGACATGACAGTGCAAGATGCACAAGAAAGAATCAATTACTTTAAATTGTATTGGCCAAATCACATTACTAGCGAAGAAACTTTAAGCACTGCATACGACAAAAAAGAAAAAAAGGATTACTCAACATGTATTTATTATGCACAAAAAGCAAAAGCTGAAGCAGATGCACTAACAAGTGTTATAGGAGTGGACGAAGACGACTTGAAAAATCTTTTAGAAGTAAAAGAAAAAATAACGAAAAGAACTTTATTACGACACTCAAACACAAATAGTTTTCCGCTAATCGGATATAGCTATTATGAATACGGTATTTCGCTAAAAGAAACCGCACCAAACTCAGCACTTTTATATTTCCAAATGGCACAAGAATTTTCAAATTTAGACGTATTTATTAACGACAATAACAATACATTAACAAATCCAATAACATATTATCTAATTACAATAATTCCTGCAATGTTAATGGCAGTTTTAATTCTTAAATTTATTAATAGAGATTAATAACCAATTAATATAACGATTTATCCGATATTTAATTTACTTAATTGTTGCTTAATCGATCTTAAATTATATACAGAAATAACATTTTCCAAATCAATCTCTTTCTCTAAATTAACAAATAAACAAGGTATCTTCTTTTTCTTACAATAATCAAAACTATCCTTTTTATTACCGCCCAAATATACAAGCGGTTTCCCATACTTTTTCACAAACCTTTCAAAAATAACTTTTTTATCATCTTTCTCATCAGAAAAAGAAGTACTAGTAATATCAAATAAATTTTCTAAACCTGACGCAGACAATATTTTAGTTAATGCATCAGACGTATTAGTTGTAATTAATGCAAGCGAATAAGTTTTCTTTAAGGTTTCAAAATAGGCAATAATTTTATCATTTCTAACCTCTGGATGAAGTTGAACGTATTGGCAAACTGAATCAAAAAATAACTCACGTGCCTTTTTTGTTTTTTCAACTTCACTTAAAGAAGGATATAATCGAGTCATTATTTCATCAACACCTTTAAAATAATCATACCGTTTTGACCATTTACTAACAGAACTATCCCCAAGTTTTTTTGCCATAGTTGCAAACCAAATTTCATGTGCTTTATTCCAAGGATCACTTTTCAAAAATAGCCCAGACAAAGTTGTTGCAATAATTGGTTTTTCCATAAATAAAGAATCGTATACAAATTTATAAATATTTGTCAGAATAAACAAGTAAACTTAAACAAAATTCTCTCATCTCAAGATAAAAACAGTAGTCTTCAAACTATAAGGCAGCTAACCTGAAAGGGCATTGGCTTGCGCCAACACCCCAACAGGAAAAAGAGGTGAGCTTAATTCGCACACACAGAGTGTAATTATTCTATAGTAAATACATTTTATTTATAAATATTTTGGTTGTTTTTATTTTAAAGTAGTGATACACTCAAAACTACAAGCCAACCTAGTCATAATTTTAATCGAGAATGTATTATAATCACCTACCCGAATAAGACAAATTAAAATACGGACCTAAATAAATATGTAAAAAGCAATAAATTAAAAAATAAAAACACTAAACAAGAATATTAAATGTATAAATCAATAAAAAATAAAGAAAAACTAAATATAAATAAAGCAATTAATATTTAGAATTGTAAAATCAACTACTAAAAGAAACTTTATCTCTTTCTTCGCGCTTTTTTCAATCTAATTTTCTTTCTTTGCCATTTCCAGCGCATTTGGCCTTTCTTTTTCCATCTTCTTGAACTTCTCTTCATATCGCGTTGGATTTTTCGAGGTATTTATAAATGTTTTCCCTAACGCACTAAATTCTAAGACTTTGATAGCAAGCTTAAAGACATTAAACCCCATAACCACAGTAAGGACAAAACCTATATGTGGTATGACTTACACGACTACAATTTGGACATCGTTTATAATCATTTGACTTATGCGAAACTGGTTGAGAAGTATTATTTAAAGGAGATGGCCCTCTAACTACATTAGATGCGTTATTTGGGTGTTGACTAGAATTCATTTGTTGATGTGAAGGAAAAGAATGATTTTGATTTACATGTCCTGTATGACTTAGAGAGGAGGGAGAATTATGAGACGGTCTATGCGCATTACTTGCAATTCCTGTATGACCTTGACCTACATGAGATGAATGACTTGCATGATTCTGATGATGCACATTATGAGTTAAATCCGCCTTTTTCTTTCTAGAAGAAAAAGATATTAACATCTTGATTAATCCCCAAATTATAAAAGCAATACCAAAGATAATAAAAATTCGCATACTAGAAACAAATAATGAAACACCGCCTACAATAACACCTAAAACCAAAAACGCGGAATAATGAACATCTGACATAAACTTAATTTTGAAGTTTTCCTTTAAGAAGTTTTTCTTTTTTTATCAGTTTAGATCTAATTTTATTCTTAATCAAAAATAGTCTAAATATTTTCGGATTACGATTAACAAGCTTAGTCTGTAATGATGCAAAATAAGTCCATTTACGAGTCAAATAAAAATAGCCGACAATAGAAGTAAATAAGGCACTTAAAGTATCACAAATCAAATCCTTCATAGTATCAAGAACACCAGTATCTCTATGTTGCCAATTTGTACCAATAATTGAATCCATAGAAAATTCCATGATTTCCCAAACCACACCCATAGCAACTGCAAAACTAAAAGTAAAAAGAACAATGAAAATAGGACTCATTTTCAATGCGACAGTTGGCTTATTATTCATCATATACACTAAAGTAAATGCAAATATGCTTATGATCATACCTGATAATGAATGAAGTAATATGTCCCACCACCAAAAATAAGTATAAAAATGATGAATATCGCCTAAATATAGTGCTGCATAAATGAAAACCAAAATTAATAATTCAAACTCACTAGGATAATCAACTCTAAATTTTTTTTCAACAAAAAGAGGAAAAAAAGTAGACGCTAAAATTAAAAAAACGAAGAAAGCATTAATTAAATCACCATTAGCACCAGCGATAGCAATAGCAACTATAAGTAAAGCTCTAAATATAATAGTAAACCAGAATTTAATCTTATCAGCAGTATCTCCTTTTAGGAACTCAAATGACGAAAATAACTTCATAAATTTAAAATATAATGCAACTATATAATATTAACCATTTATAATATATTATTGCATATTAATTCGTTAATAACGTTACTCCTTAAAAGAGACAATAACCCAAAGATTTAAATACTAGTACCCAAACTAGGCATATATTACGATACAAACTTCATTATTTAAAAAAATAAAAATAAATAGAAACAATAAAAACATGGTAAACCTAACTCAAATCATAACAGATTGTGCAAAAGAGATTAAAAATTCTTTTACTAAAGAAAGCCTAATTGCATTAATTGCCATATCAACCGTAGGAGCAACGTATATAGGAGCAGAAATCTATGATGGCTATTCTAAAGATAAACATTGGGCTGAAATGCAAAAAATAGAACAAGATGCAAAGAATTATTGGAAAGATATTAATCCCAATGGAGCTAGACCATCTGAAGAACAAATTAAACAAATGCAAGAGGAAATTGAAGATATAAACCAAGAAATATATCGAAAAGCAAATCCTGATATGTTTCCCGAAACAAAAGAACAATCAGAAATGCCAAAACCAGCTCAGCCTAAACAGCATAAAACTAAAGAAGAAAACAGACAGTCCTATGGTCCAAATAGAGAAATGTTATATGCAACTTCAAAAAATGAAGTTAAACAATATATTTAATTCTAATAAATAGCATATAAAAATTAACGACTAACATCTATCAAACATGAGCCGAAAAAAACAAATCGCACGCGAAAAGAGAATCGAGAAAGAAAAAGAGATAGCACAAGCTAAAATTAAAAACAGCAAATTTAAGCAGAAATTATTAACAGCAGGAGCAATACTTACAGGACTAACTCTAGCCTATGTAGGAATTGAAAAATATAAATCAAATAATCTAGAAACTACAAAAATAGTTTATTCAGAAGTTAAAACCAGTCCAGAATTAGAAAATGCCCGAAAAAATGCTAACTTAAGACAATCTTATCTAGAAAGTTTAGTTTCAAGTAATGACATTCCATTCTCCTCAGGAGTTATTTACGATGCTGACGGAAAAAAGATGCTAGAATATATGCGAAATCTGATTAGTCGTGTTGAAACAAATCAAACCGAAATTAATATTGCACTCGATCAAGTAAGAAAATCAATGCAAGATCAAAAAACACCTGTAAAAACACCCGAAGTATTCAACTTAAGTGGAGAAGACATAAAATCACCTATTTACGTTAATAAAATTATGTTTGAGGATAAACAATTAGTTTGGTTAACATCTAAAGAATTAAAACACATATTAATACATCACGAAGGAAGACACGCAGAACAATTTTCAAAAGGCTTAAATAAACTCGGATATATATCCAAAGAAAAAATATTACAAGGAGTGGAAACTCAACAACTACGCTATAATGCCCTATATGATCTTGGAGAAATTGACGCATTAAACTCAGAAATCTTGGCTGTTATTTCAGGAAAATCACAAATCTCTTCGAAGTTATATGAAAAAACACTATATGAATATCGAGACTTAAGAAACAAATTCGAACAATATTCTTCTGTCGGATCATCAATCCAGAAAGAATTAATTTCTAAAATTCTAAAAAATAACCCTGCTAGATAAAAAGCACTTTCATAATTATTATAAAATTATTTACCTTTAATTACTATGCGTTCATTTTTTTTAAAAGTTTTGTCAGTAACTACATCAAAAACAGTTAGAAATATACCAACAATCATAAGAAGAGCTGAAGACACCCAACCTAGTATTAAATATAATTTACTATTAGAATTAGTGCAACTTTCAGCAGTCAGACCACAAGACGCTGAACCATTTGAAACAAAATTGTCTTGAGGCACATCCACATCACTACTTCCTCTTGAATAGAACGTACAAATTGCAAGAATTACTGCAATTACCATAATTACGATACCAATTTGCTTTGAAATCATTTAATAATCACGAATCTTACACTCATTATAAAGCTTACGTTCTAAAAAACAAATATATTTTATTAAAAAAGAAACACACTTTGAGCGCTTAAATGGTCCAAAAAATTATCACTATTAAATAACAAATACCTTTATAATGTAGTTGAGTATATCCCACTTTATTCATAAAAAAAGACATATGCCAGAAATTATTACATAACAGACTCCAATAAATAATCAAATAAGGGATTAAACTAAAATGACTGAACCTAACTTACAAGAACTAATGGACAAGGTCTTCAAAAATATAAAGCAAGAGCAATCAGATGCCAAAGCGCTCTTTGAAGCTACATTTGATCCTACTAAATTTAATTTATTTAAAGATTATTTTTACAATCTAGGAGGTGTTTCACTAGCGTCTTTATGCACTACAGAAATGAGAGATTTTCTTTTTGCAAATACACTTGATCCAGTCATTCGAAGAGATGAGCCATCTATGGTTCGAAAACAAATGTATAATGATAAGATTTTATTCTGTAGCTATTACTTTGCCGACCCACTGGATGGATATACCTTCATGCCAGAAATAAGTGTCGATATGACTGCTTCCAAAAAGCCAATTTCAGATCAACTTAAATCCACACTTGAAGACCTAGATTTCTTTGCAGATTCAATTATAGATTTTGAAGCATTTGAATTTCCACATTACTCTAACGATACATATTATGGGCAAATACATGCAGATGAAATAAAAAAAATGCATCAAAACTTAAGTGTTAATAATAAAGAAATTTCTAAAGTTTTTAAAAAAGGCAACACACCTTTGTATAGAGATACGGAAAAAATCCATTTACAATTTGCCGCAGGTAAAGGAAAAGATGGACAATTGAAATTTGTTCCTGTATATGTAGGAATAGGCACAAATGAACCTTCAAATTTAACATTCAATGGAAAATTAGGAAAAAGTAGATTCATAAAATATAAATTTGATGAGCAAAACTCAGGAATTGAACTAGGACGACTAATAGAAAGACCCATATCACTTGATGAATTTAATATTAAATTTAATGGAATGAACACTTATGATATATGCTATGGAAAAGACTGGATAATATATGACATTGTCGATCAAAAACCAAATCCTACATATGAAGCATTTAATACCGTATGCTATGACCAAGATCGATTTAAAGGATTCTTCAAAGTCTACTACAATAAATCAAAATCACAAGAAAGAGCAGTGATGATAACGCCTGAATTTACTTATACAAGCGTTGAACAAAAAAAATATCTTGAAGAAATATTAAGAAAAGGTTCAAATAACAGTAATAATACTAACAGGGCTTTACTTAGAAATCCCAAAGATATATTAAACTTACTTGATTCAGCTATTGTAGAATATGATGCATTTTCATCAGTTCAATATCACCCACAACACATTGTAAAAATATTTGGTATGGATGAAGTTTTCAAAAAAGTTTGCACAAAATTAGACAAGGGAGATTTTTGCTACGCAGATGCATTAAACATCGCATCAGACGTTCACACACTTGGAACAGAAAGTTTTGAAAGACTGAAAATTTCATCTTTAATTTTGGGAAACTATATTACTTCTGGTAAATTTGATGAACTATTAACTAATACATATAACGATGAAAAAACTACTCCATTGTAAAAAGTAAAAGTCATCAAAATTTAAGTAGCCTTTTCTAAATCAAATAAACCCCATAAATAATTTTATAAATAATAGTAAAACCAATAAGAATATGGCGGGTTTTAAAGGTAAAAAAGTATTTGGTAGCTATAAAACTGATATCTGTCCATTCTGCGGCAAGGCAGCATATGCTATGAATAAAGCACAATTACCAGTCTGCCTAGATCACAAAAACACCGAATATCCAGAACTAAGATGTTTTTGTGGAAAATGGCTAGAAGTAAGACCAGGAAAATTTGGAACATATTGTAATTGTATAAAATGTGGAAACATTAGCCTTTCTAAAGCACTTGAAAATCAAAGCGTACTTCCTCCAATTAAGAAAACCACTATTGAAGCACCTAAACCTAAGTCAGAATCACTAACTGGAACTAAACCGAACAACTTTGACCACACAAGAAATGTAATGAATTTAATTAACACCTCGTTTACTCCAACAAAAAAATCAACATCAAAAATTAGTTCAATTCAATCAGAAATAGACAGACTACAAAAAGAATCGCTTGTCGATCCACTTGAAAAGAAATGCAAAGAAACTGGAATTAGATCCTGGAAAGATTTGTAATATATATCTATATACATAATAGAATAGTTCTAGCAGCACACAATAAAAAGACAATTATCTTTACTCTCAAGTAATTAAAACGCACAACTTTATAAATAATTATTTCTTCTCTTACAGCTGTAAAACATGAAATTAGCACAAAAATTAGATGAAATCCTAGAGGAAGCACGTCTTGCGGAAAGAAAGTACTTCTGGAAACATGAAAGAGGAACAGCACAATCTGATTTCAATTTAAAACAACCACAAGGAGATCTTTTATTTTTTCCAAGAAAACTAGTACGACTAGAAAAAATAAGAAGCGGATTTTGGGAACCAAGAGCGTGGTTTATTCAAGACCGTCTAAATCAAAAATCTACATCACTAGAAGTACCAACTCAATTGTCCAAACAAGGTATAACATCAGGTCTTCGAAGTACAATAATTAAAGAACCAAATGGAACTTACTTAAGGCTAAAGGGCGTAGCACCTAATACATATGAACACCAAAGACAATTCTTTGGACCAGCAAGTAAACATTTAGACTGCGAACTAAGAGGATTATGTAGAATAGAAGAAGCAATAGATGAACAAGCATATACTTCTATTTTAAGATACACCAGGACTTTATCTTCCACGATGAAGCCAGCATATGTAGAATATTTTTTAGTTCCACAATATACTAATACTGATTTAAGTGATTTTGTAGTACTATTTCAAACACAACATAAAGATAAATCTAGATTAGAGACTACTGTAAAAGACGATGAATTAGGTCTAAAAAAAATAAATTTATTTTACAAACAAGCTAAAAAAAGAAGAAATCCAAAATATTTTGCAATGGTTTCTGCATTTGAAATAACTGGAGATACAAGACTTGATGAAGCTTTTTATGAACTAACAAAAGAACAACTAGCAGGCGATAAATTATATGAAAGAAATGAATTAATGAAATATCTTTCATATTCAGCAGGAATTTCACTTGCATTATTCACACGCCTTAATTTAGTATGGAGTGGAAAACTTGATGCAACAAATAGTCATTTAGGAAATTTTGTTGTTGATAGAAAAGATGGTTTGATAAGAGTGGTGCTATCAGATTTAGGCGCAATATCATTTTTTAACAATTTTTCAACAGACAAAGAAGCATACAATCATCTTGAAAAGGACATAAGAGCATTTAAAGAAGATTTTTTTGCAGACCTAACAACAAGCCACCCGAAAAGCCTTTATTATAAAAATTTCCCGAAATATCTAAGACAACAATGTTATGATTCATTCACAACAGGATTTGCAGCAATTATGCACAATGAAAATATGTTGCATAAATTAGTATTTCCTCAAATAATAGTTCCAGAAAAAGTAACTGTACCAAAACAATTAATTATATGTGAAAGTGAATTTAGAGAAAAATTAGAATATATTGCAAAGAAATAACTCTCTCCTAAAATTATTTAACTCTAGTAGGATGTCTTAAGATATTAAACAACTTGACAAAATGCCAAATACCTATAGCAATTAATATAATTGAAACTCCAAAAAATAAAACAGATAACTTAACAACTACAAAAATTATTGGAAAAACACACCCCAAGAAAATTAAAAGTACGCTTAATACCAAATTTCTTAAAATATTTCTAGTTCTAGTACTATTTCCATTAAAATCAAGATTGGTTAATATTTGACTTAAATTACGGTTCATATCTCTAATTAAATAAACTATCATAATAACCATTACCAAAACGCTAATACACATCAAACCTAACATCAAATAATTAATCCATTCAAGCTTGAAAATTTTAAATAAAAATAAGGCCAACCACTTAAATACAATTATTGTAAAAAATATAATAAATATAAGACCTAATGATGAAAATAAAGTTACCTTTAATCTTCGAGTATTAGTGTTTTCAGTGTCAAGTTCATCAAACATATGTCTTAAATATTTAGAAACACTGCCTAAACTTCTAAACCAGTTATACTGTGCATCCCCATAAAAAGTAGAATATAAAAACTTATTATATTTTAAAGATATAGACATAAAAATTGCTGTCAAAAATATAATTGCGGCGGAAATACTTACTAAATCAATTCCTACGTTAAAATTTCCTGATTGCTTTGCAATAATTAAAGAAAATTCTCCAACAGAAAACATGGCAAGCGTACTAAAAAACATTCCTTCCGATTGAAAATTAGCAAATAAAAATGTTGTTAATCCAACAGCTAAAAATCTTGTTATAATTAAAATTACCAATAACACCACAATTATCAACCAGTTGTCAAAAATAGTTTGAAAATTAATTAAAGTTCCAATCGCAATAAAAAATAATGAACTGAACATTTGCATATATGGATGAACTGATGTTGCAAAAGTTTTTGAATCCTTAAATGAAGAAACAATACTTCCTGCTAAAAATGCTCCTGAAGCTGTGCTAAGCCCTAAATAATTCGCAAGATATGCAAAAGCAACACAAATACCAAGTCCAATAAAAGTGGTAACATCGTCGCCAGAATTGTTTTTAACAATCCAAAGCACTACGCGTTCAGCAAATTTGCTAACTAATAAAAAGACTAATACTAAAATAATTATTCCAAAAAATAAACTTTGTAAAGTTGCAAATAAACTTGAACCTGTTTTTCCAACACCTGTAAAAAAAGTCAAAGTAATAACCGCTACAATATCTTCTAAAATTAAAATACTAAGTAAAACAGGCATTTCTTTTCTATCAATCATACCTTTTTCTTCAAGTACTTTTACAATTACAACCGTACTCGAGAATGAAATAATTACACCTAAAAATACACTTACAATTGGAGCAAGTCCTAGTAATGTACCAGCGACAAATCCTGCAAAAAAACTTATGGCAATTTTTAATATAGTAATAATAATTCCTTTAAAACCAACATCCATCATCTTCTTTAATGAAAATTCCATTCCAATGACAAACAAAAGAAGAATAGTTCCAAACTCAATTACTAAATTAATAGTATCACTGCTATTAATTAAATTCAAACTAAAAGGACCGATAACTGCACCAACTAGAAGTAACCCTAAAACAATTGGTTGCTTAATCTTACTTGCAATTATTCCGCCGATTAGGGCAAAGAAGAAAAGAAGACCAAGATTTTGCAATTCAATTTCAATCATTTTTTACCTTTTTTACCTATAATCGTACAATTTTACAAACAACAACCTAAACGTAGCAGATTTCATTTATAAATGTTAACAAGACATAAATCTAGATTACTTCAATAATCACATAAAAACAAAGCAAATAGCGTAGAAAAACCAAAGCAATACCACTTAATAGTAGTCATAATTAGTAATATTTATAAATCTAGATACATATCATATATTATGCCAGGAAAAACAAGCACCCGATATGAGCCTAACGAGCTAGAAAATATAGTAATAGATGAAATTGAAGTAGAAGAGATGAAACAAGCTCTTGCAAATTTCTGTTTAGCAGTTAAATCAGGTATGTTAAGACAATCCTTAAAACCAAAAGATGTGTTTGAATTCTATAAAGAAATGGAACCTTCTATCCATCCTAATTGCAATAATCCTAAAATTGATGTTGGTGCTATTAAATATGCTCTAGATAGACTTCCATATGAAATTACTGTTGCGGATTTAGTATATATTCGAAAAGACTCACCAAATTTTATAGGTATGAATGGCATTCAACCTGTATCCACCAAATCTCGAAGAAGAACTTGTTTTAAAGGCAGACAAGGAAATTTAGAAATAGTCGCATTAGATTCAGACACAGACTTATACGACATAGTATCAACATCAACTATGTTATCAATAGAAGCACTAAAAATGCAAAAAAAACTAAAAGACTGGATTGCAGAAAGCCCATCGTTCTACAACCGAATTTCAGATAAACAACAATATGTTGAGGGAGAAACTAAAAATCAATTTCTAATGGAACTTGCAGATGTTCTCCACATGTTGCCAGAAGAAATAAGAAAATTAGATAGCACTTTAAACGGAAATATGCACGATTTTTTAACAAAAATATTAACTCATGATTATAGTGAAACGAACATTCGTTTTGATGAAGGATTCACAAAAACTGTTGGCTCAAATACAGCAAAAAGATGGAGAAAAGAACTGGAAGTTTATTTAAAAGATCTAAATGATGGAAGACCAGTTGATATAGTTTCAAGTAACACATGGGGACTTGTAGATTGCTTAACTGATTTTTCAGTAAGATATAAAAAAGACTTAGTTGCACTTGCAAAAGAAGATCCTATTTTAAAAGGATTAAATCCTGATATTCAAAACAACTTATACTTCATAACTCAAAGATTAGCTGCACAAAATAAAGCAGTTCAAGATGCAAAGTTAGAATACGAAGCAAAACACGGAATAACAATGGTTCCAGATGTCTCAAGCTGTGGAATTAATGTGCAAATGATAGATACATCAAAAATAAATTTTAATAACATTGATGATAGAATTAAAAATAAAATAAAAAATCATGATCCAAGAATTATAATTAATATTGACTATGCATTTGGAATGCAAGGTCGAGAAATAATGTGGCAATTATTTGAATTACTAGGAAAAAGAATTGATAGTGTGTCAGTAACTGGAAAAGCCGGAACCTTATGTGGAAAAAAATATGATATCATGATCCCTTCAGGATTTTTATATCAAATAGAATTACCATACTTTTCATTTCCAAAAAATGGTAATGACTTAACAGCACAAGAAATTTCAGAATTTGTAGATGAAGATTGCACAATTCACACAAATAGACCAATGCTTTCAGTTCCAGGAACTGCAATTCAAAATGCACAAGTATTAAAATATTATAAATCTAAATATAAAGTTCTTGGAGATGAAATGGAAGGAGTTCCGTATATGGGAGCAATAAAACGTGCAAGAGTATCCGAAACATTGAGAAGCGATGTAAAGGTAAGAGCATGCTACTGGGCAAGTGATTGTCCGCTAGATCAAAATCAATTACTATCAGAAGATCATATGGAAAAAGGATTATCCCCCACTTACGCAATCATCCTAGGAATTTTACCGAAAATATTGAATGGAAGATAAAAA
>CAZKZU010000014.1:0-39382 GCA_964557345.1 uncultured Methanosarcinales archaeon | reverse complement strand
AATTCAGAAACTCGTACTAAAACTAATCAATTACTTCTTCCTTTTGGAATTAGTCCTAAGTTCATTGCTTATATCCGCATTTTTAGAGGAATGTTCATTTTTTACTTCTAATTCCTGCTTTTTAGGAATATAAAGTGCGAAAACACTTCCCTTTCCAACTTTACTTGTTACTTTAATTTCACCATGATGCATATCAATCATATGTTTTGAAATTGAAAGACCAAGGCCACTTCCAGGAACACTTCTTTTTAAATGACTTTCAGCTTGTGCAAATGGCTCAAATATTCTTTTAATATCTTTTTTAGCAATACCAACTCCAGTATCTTTTACTTCAATTATGGCATAAGTTTTATCTTCTTTTAAAGACACAGTAACTTTTCCACTATCTAAAGTATATTTAATTGCATTTCCAATTATATTAAAGAAAACTTGTCTCATTTTTTCTTTATCAAATTGTGCAATTAATTTTCGCTTTCCAGATATTGATAATCTAATTTTCTTCGAATGCGCTTGAACTTCTAAAGCAGACAAAACTCCTTTTAATTGTTCAGCTAAATCTCCATTTTCAAAATGAAGATCAGTTTTTCCAGCTTCAAGTTTAGAAAGATCAAGTAAATCATTAATAATATTAGATAACCGCTCACCTTCTTCTTTCATTATAGAAAGACTTTCTTTTTGTTGAGGAGTTAATTTTCCAAGTCTTTCAGTAATTAATAATGAAGCATATCCTCGAATAGAAGTTAAAGGCGTACGTAATTCGTGAGATACTACAGATACAAATTCTGATTTTAAATGGTTCAACTTCTTTAATTCAACGTTTGCATTTTGCAGTTCTCGAGTTGCAATATTAACTTTAGATTTCAATTCTTGTTCTTTAATCTCTTGTGCAAATCTTAATTTTTCCTCAAAATTAAAATTCTCAGTTATATCTCTAAAAACTAATATACTTCCCCCCACTCGAGCAGTATCCTCTCTTAAAACATAACCTAATACCAAGAATACTTTATTATTACCGTCTGAATCTTTGTAATGGAATTCTTCAACTTCTTGAACACTACTATCCTTTTTCAATTTTTCAATAAATTCAGAAATAGTTCTTTTGTTAGGATCAGTTAAAAAAATATTAACAATACTTTTGTCGAGAATATCTATTTCTTTAATATTAAACATTTCTTCCATTAAGTTATTCCAAAGAACAACATTTTTCTCATTGTCAACTCCAACAACTCCTACTGGAAGATTATCTACAATTCTTTGATAAGTATATTCAAGAGTATCAATTGTTTTTTCAAATCGATCTACTTTTCTCATAAGATTTCTTGACTTAAGTCCAAATGAAAAATAATCAACAACTAATCTTAAAAAAGCATATTCAGAAGAATCAATTCTTCTATTATCAGAACAAAATACAAATGCACCTACATCACCAACTAATTTTACAACATGAAAATTCTTAGACTTAATTACAACTTGTTCATTTACAAAAATATCTGAAATGTCATCTAATTTGAAATCCTTTTTAGCAGCTCGTATCTTTCCAATTACAGTCAAATTCACACTATCAATATTTATCGAATTAACTTTCCCAAAAAGACCATGATAAAAATTCATAGATTTTAGTTCTTCATTTTCATCCCAAGTCAATAATATACCGCATTCAAAATCATCAAGAGAATCAACGATAAGTTCTAGACAATTTGATAAAATCTCACTTAAAGAAAGTTCAGATCTAAACTTATTACTTATCTCGAATAAAACCCATAATTTTCTCTTAGTTATATCCTTTGAAAATGTTTTATAAATTAATAGAAAGAGCAGAAATATTACTGCGATAAACAAAACTAAATCAAGCATGTTTCACCCCTTTGTGAACCTGTTCAACGTATGAAACAGATAAAGGTTGCTTAGATTTTCCTTTTGAATAAAAATAAGGAAGCATTTTGTCAAATTTAACACCAATTTCATTTTGCAAATTAAGTTTATTTTTAGAGTAAATTACAAATATATTATCTTCAACATGACCTAAAAATACAGTCCCGCTAGTATTTTTTTCTTTGGAAATACTACCTAAATATTCAGAAACCATTCTTGAGATAAGCATAATTACTTCATGTGCTTTTTTTCGTCCAAATTCATCAGCGTAAGTATCATAATTATTAATTTTAACTTTTAATTCCACCCAAGAAGAATGATTTTGATTCCACATTTGTTTCATTTCACAAGCAATTATTTCATTAGGAAGATTAGTGATTGAATTTTTAGCATTCGATGAATTATTTTTCCGAATAAAACTAGCAACTCTTGCTTCAAGTTCTAATGGATCAAAAGGCTTAACTAAATAATCATTTGCCCCAACTTGAATTGCTTTTACTTTATCTTCCTCGCCACCTTTAGCACTAAGTATAACAATTGGAATATCTTTAGTAACTGAATTTTTTCTCACAAACTCGCAAACTTCATACCCATTTTTTTTAGGCATCATTAAATCTAGAATTATTAAATTTGGAACAACAGCTTGAGCTTTAACGATTGCTTCCTCACCATCATAAGCTTCAAAAATATTATAACTATCTCCTAAACATAATCTAATAAGATCAACAATATGTTTCTCATCATCAACTATTAAAATTTTAGGCTTAGTAGAAGATTCAGCTAATTGCCAATATATAGCAGATGCAACTTTTTTAGAAACAACTAACTTTTGTGCTTCAAGTACTTGAAGATATTTACCAATAGTAATTCTATTATAACCAATATCTTTAGCGATATCTGATGCAGAAACTCCCGAAGTATTTCTAAGATAAGAAATAACTTTACTCTTAATTTCAGCATCTACCCCCATCTTTAATCCCCCACTCGATAATTGGATAATTAACAATTCCTACCGCAACTATTTCTACTACCACTAATATAATAAGTATAGTGATTATTTGCTTTATATAGTTATCTGTTTAACAGATGTGATAAACATAGAAAAATCCCAATAGCATAAAAGTACAAGTAAGTAAAAATAAAAAATAAACTAAAAAGCATTTACTTTCTAGTCTTTATCTCTTCAACTAATTGTGCAATAAGTGCATCAACTTGCTTTTCACCATGAACTACATTATCTCGAGTTCTAACACTTACAGTTTGAGCTTCAACTTCTTTGTCACCAATTACTAAAATATAATTGACATTTTCCATTTGAGCATCCCTTACTTTCTTACTAGTTGTTTCAGATTTATCATCAATTTCAACTCTAATTCCAGCTTCAAACATTTTTTGTTTTAATTGTCTACAGTAATCAAAATGTCGGTCAGCAATTGGTAAAAGTTTTACTTGAACTGGACTCAACCAAAGCGGGAATTTTCCAGCATAATGCTCGATAATAACTCCAAAAAATCTTTCAAGTGAACCGTAAATAACTCTATGAATCATTACAGGTCTTTTCTTTGAACCATCTTCAGCAATATAAGTTAAATCAAATCTTTCAGGTAAATTCATATCTAACTGAATAGTTCCACATTGCCAAGTTCTTCCAAGTGCATCTTTTAGATGAATATCAATTTTTGGTCCATAAAAAGCACCATCGCCTTCATTAATTTTAAAACCTTTACCGCTTTCAATTAAAGCTTGTTTTAGCGATTCAGTTGAAATCTTCCAAGCTTCATCAGTTCCAATTGATTTAACTGGCCGAGTTGAAAGTTCCAAATGGTATTTTAATCCAAATGTAGAATACATTTCTTCAGCAAGTTTTAATACGCCTAAAATTTCATCTTTAATTTGTGCTTCAGTCATAAAAATATGTGCATCATCTTGATGAAAACATCTTACTCTAAATAAACCTGAAAGAGCACCACTAGCTTCATGTCGATGAACTAAACCAATTTCTCCTGCTCGTATAGGAAGTTCTTTATAAGAATGAACTTCTTCTTTGTAAATTAACATCCCTCCTGGACAATTCATAGGTTTAATTGCAAAATCAGCGTCATCAATTTTCAAAGCATACATATTTTCTTTATAATTAGTCCAATGACCAGAAGTTTCCCATAAAGATCTACTTAGCATTATCGGAGTTTTAATTTCCTGATAATTCCATTTTGTATGAACAGCTCTCCAATAAGAAATAAGCTCATTCCACATGATCATTCCTTTATTTTTAAAAAATGGAAATCCTGGTCCTTCTTCATGAATTGAAAATAAATTCATTTCTTTTCCTATTTTTCTATGATCTCTCTTTTGAGCTTCTTCAAGTAATTTTAAATAATCTTTTAGTTCATCTTTACTAGGGAATGCAACACCATAAATTCTTTGAAGTTGTTTATTTTTAGCATCTCCTCTCCAAAATGCACCAGAAACTTTTGTTAAAGATATTGCTTTAACTTTTCCGGTTGATGGAACATGAGGTCCTCTACAAAAATCACAAAACTTAGTATCAAATTTACCCAGATTTTCTTTACCATGGTCATAAATAACTATTGCTTCATCACCAAGTTCACTAATCATTTCAGTTTTATATTTATTATCAGATAAAATTTCAAGTGCTTCTGATTTAGAAACTTCTCTTCTTTGGAAAACTAAATCTTCATCCACAATTTTCTTAATTTCTTGCTCAAGCTTTACAATATCTTCAGGAGTAAAAGCTTTATCTGAATCTATATCATAATAAAATCCATCATCAATTGCAGGACCAATAGTTAATTTAACACCAGGAAACAATCTCATAACTGCCATAGCTAAAATATGCGCTGCAGAATGTCTAAATACTTCTTGTCCTTCTTTATCTTTAAAAGTAAGAATTTTTAAGGTTCCATCTGTGGTTATAGCTCGTGTCAAATCAATGACTACATCATTAAATTTTGCTGCTACAGCCGCTCTAGCTAATCCTTCGCCAATTCCTTTAGCGATATCTAGTGCAGTCACACCTTGTTGATAGTCCTTAACACTACCATCTGGAAGACTTATTTTTACCACATTTGTCATAAATTTTGAATTAGACCTAAGTTTATATAGATTTCGGGGATATTATCAGAAAAATACGACTCTTAAACAAATAGTATCTTGCCAAACATATCAAGCAAAAAGTATACTGCCTGACTATGAGCAGTTATAACGTATGAATCGGTGGAGCAGCGAGGAGCGAAAGTGACGAGCGTAGCGACAATTCTTGAGCGCCAGCGAAATAAATCCAGATGAGCGAATTGGCATTACTACTTTTTGCTAATAAAATTATTCAAATAATCAAATAATCTAAAATCAAAGAAATTAAACAAATCATAATATGAAAAATCAATCACATTCAAACATAACATAATCATTCTTTCCATCAATTTCTGTATAATAATAGTACTCATTACAATCTGATCTCCAAACTAATTGAGTACCAAAAACACCTTCAATAGGAAGAATGCAAAATCCTTGATTCCCTCTACAACTTCCACCTAAAGAATAACATTTATGACTTTCCCGATCTGAAAATTTACAAGTAACATTTTCAGCAACTCTAATAACTTTAAGCGAGCCATCTAAATTTTTTGCTTTACAATTAAAAAAAACTTCTTTATCTACTCCAGTAATTATAGAACTATTGCTAAGCTGTCCATCACAATCGCTATCAAAATTAACTGTTTCATTGATAGTCCCATTTACTTTAATAACACAACTTCCAATCCCACCACAAACTCCTTTACTCGAATAACAATAATGTTTTTGTCCATCCTTAAATTTACATGTAACATTTTCAGAATATGTTTTATTGTCAACCACGATTACAGCAGAAACATTGCTTACTACTACTTCAGAACTCAAATTACTTTCATTACTACCAACTAGAGTATCACTTATATTTTCAGCAATATTATTATTAACAATATCACTAACAGAATTCAAACTAGAATTACTTTCAATTATATCGGCTTTAACAGAAACAATATTTGTTGCTTTATCCTTTCCAAATAAATGAGAAAAGAAATCAAAAAATCCTGCAAAGACAAAAGAACTACAAAGAACTACTATTACTATGATTAGTATAGCCAACCCTTTTTTATTCATAATAAACTATTGAAATATCTAATTTATAAATTAAGTGCTTAAAAAAGTCATTTTTAATAGTGACAATCACAACAATTATATATTCAACCCCTAAAATTAATAGCAACAAGGAGGCCGAAAAATGGCAAAAACAGTAAAAAAAGTGAAGGAAGTAAAAGAAGTAAAAATGGAATGCTGCGAAGATAAATGCTGCTCAGATAAAACAAATATGGATTGCTGCACCGATAAAGTAAATGCAGATGCATGTTGCACAGATAAATGCTGCGATACTCAAAAATGCGGATGTAAGCCATGTGTTGGATTTTTAGGAGTAATTTTAATGGTTGTTGGAATATATTTCTTAGTATGGGGATTTCAAATTCAAATGATCACTAAACTATCTTGGTCAGTTTGGAACTGGACATCAATGCTTATGTACTTAATAGGAATTTTAGCATTACTATTCGGAAAAATGGCAAAACATAAAGGATTTTGCTGCTGTAAAGAACATTCAATGTAAGAATTAATTCTTAATTATTTTTTTTGTTTTTATTATTAATTTTTAATCAAATACTAATCAAAATCAGCCCATTTCTAAACAAGGTCATTATTTACCAGGAAATTTTATAAATATACAAAGAAATCTATGCATTACATGATTAAAACAATTATTTTAGATGGATATTTTTTAACTGAAGCTAGTGGAGATGCTAAATTACTTTTCGATAAAGCACAGTTTGGTGAAGCGATTAAAAATGGGCAAATTAAACTTAGTTCAGTTGAAGCATTATACTTAGCTTGGGCAGATAAAATAGAAGTATTTGTTGGAAAAAAATTGTTAACTTTTGAAGATCTATTGAAAAATGTTGCAAAAAAAGAAAAAAACATTTTGCCAAGATTTTATGTTTACAAAGATTTACGTGAACGAGGATATATTGTAAAAACTGCATTAAAATTCGGTGCAGACTTTAGAGTTTATGATAAAGGAGTTCGTATGGGCGAAGATCATTCTAAATGGATTGTTTTTCCAGTAAGAGAAGTAGATGCTTTTTCATGGCAAGAATTCTCATCAAAAAATAGAGTTGCACATTCAACTAAAAAACATTTAATGCTTGGAATTGTAGACGACGAAGGCGATGTTACTTACTACGAAGTTAAATGGATGAGACCTTAAAAAATGGTTAAATTAATCTTAGGAATTGATGAAGCAGGAAGGGGTCCAGTAATTGGTCCAATGGTAATGGCAGGATGCCTTACAACTGCTGAAATTGATCATGAATTAAAAGCAGCTGGTGTAAAAGATTCAAAAATGCTTTTAGCTGGAAAACGAGAAAAATTATTTCCTTTTGTTCAAGAAAAAGTTTTAGCATATGAAATAATAATTATTTCTCCAAACGAAATTGATTCTAGAGATAAAGTCGGATTAAATTTAAATCAACTTGAAGCAGTTAATTCAATTAAAATTATCAGCTCTGTTTTAAAGCAATATCCATGTGATGAATTAGAAGTTATTTTAGATAGCCCAACGATAAATACTGCTGCTTACAAAGAATATGTAGAAGGACTTTTATCTGCTGATGCAAAGAAAAAAATAACAATCAGACCAGAAATAAAAGCCGATCAAAATCACGTTAGTGTTTCAGCTGGATCAATTTTAGCAAAAGTAACAAGAGACGATTGTGTTCAAAAATTACTTGAAAAAATACAAAAAAGATTTGGCAGTAATGTAGATATTGGCTCAGGTTATCCTTCAGACCCATATACAGTTTCATTCATTCAAAAATATTGGGACAAAGTAGAAGATGTTGAAGGAATAGATAGCGGATTTTTTAGAAAATCCTGGGAAACTTGGAAAAATATAGCTAGACAAAAAGCACAAAGAAAATTATTCTAGTTAATTAAGTCCTTAAGAAAATAAAGATTAGCATCACAAAGGTCAAAACTTCTTATATAGTTTAAAACGAGCTCGTTGTCGGGGGATGTCCCTCACGGGGAGACAGAGCAATATAATTTAATCTAACAAGTTTTGAAGATGCTAATCATTATTTTACACGAGACAAAATATGTACAATAGCATATCAATTAATGTTGAAATCAACTAGAATTAACACTATTAACATCTTTCTTAATAGAAAACTCATCTATAATATATCCATCTTCAAACTTTTTACCTTTTGCAACAATTGTTTTACCTTTCAAATCTGAATAGTCTTTTCCGTCAACAAAAAAAAATGCTTTAATCGGTTCATAATTCTCAATTTCAATAAAAACAGTCTTATTAGTTTCCCGTACACTCATAACTTTCCCTGTAAACTTAAAATAATCACTATCTGCCCCAGGTTTAGTTTCAGAAATATCAAAAGTATAAAACAAAAAAATCAAACTAATAAAAGATACGCAAAAAAGAAAATAAGATACCGAATATAATTTATCCATATTTAATTGAAATATAAACAATATAATAAAACTTTTAAGCAATATTCCGCAAATCATACGTCTAAGATAAAAAAATGAAAATTAACTATTAATATATTCGCTAATAATAATAATAATAATAAACTAAAACTCAAATAAACCTTACTAGAAAGTAACAATAATTAATAACTTCAACTCAAATTAAACCTATCGCTACCTTTAAATACATCAGCAGTAATACCTAATGTACAACAAATAATACGGGAGAAAAAATGAAAAAAACACAAATAAAAACACTACTACTAATTATAGTATTTAGCTTAATATTACTATTAACAGGCTGTACAAATAAACCAGTAATTATTATAGAAAATAATTTATCAAATCAACAAACATTAAATAATTCTCCGATTTCAGCAACTACATTCAATAGTGTTGTAGATGCAAACAATCAATTTGCATTAGACTTATATTCAAACTATAAATCCAAAGACGGAAACATGTTCTTTTCACCTTACAGTATTTCATCAGCATTAGCAATGACTTATGAAGGTGCAAATGGCAGAACAGCAGAAGAAATGCAAGCGGTTTTACATTTACCAACAGATAAAGAACTAATACATTCAGGATTTGCAAACATAAATAATGAAATAAACAAAGAAAATGCACAATATAAATTAAGTGTGGCAAATGCATTATGGGCACAAGAAGGCCTTACTTTTCAACAAAATTATCTTACAACAGTAGACAATTATTACAGTGGAAAAGCAACAAATGTAAATTTTAAAACTGATACAGAAAAATCAAGAATCACAATCAACAATTGGGTAGAAGATAAAACCAATAATAGAATTAAAGACTTAATTCCTAAAGGAGTACTTACTCCATTAACAAGATTAGTTCTAACCAATGCAATTTACTTTAAAGCGAATTGGTCAAATCAATTTGATGCAGAGAATACGAAAGATGGACAATTTATGATAAATTCAGATAAAGGCGTAAACATTAAACTTATGCATAAAACAAGTAATTATAATTATGGCGAAACAAAGGATTTACAAATATTAGAGTTGAATTATATCGGAGATGATCAATCTATGTTAATATTACTTCCTAAAGAAAATAACATTAATAAAATAGAAAATAATTTTACTATAGATAAGCTTAATGAACTAAAAAAAGACATGGAAACTGAAGAAGTAAGATTAACATTACCAAAATTTAAATTTGAAACAAAATATTTTATGGCTAACGATTTAATAAACATGGGAATGCAAACTGCATTTTCAGATAACGCTGATTTTTCAGGAATGACAAAAGATGAAGAACTAAAAATAAGTCAAGTAATTCATCAAACTTTCATTGAAGTTGCTGAAAATGGAACTGAAGCAGCTGCTGCAACAGCAGTAATTATGAAAGTAACTTCGGCAATGCCAAGACCAGAGCAACCTAAAGTATTTAATGCAGATCATCCATTTATATTTATTATCCAACAAAAAAATACTGGAAACATTTTATTCATGGGAAGATTAAGCGACCCAAGTAATTAAAAAGAGAATAAGTAATTAATAAAAAATAAGTATAATAATATTATTAAATTAAACAAGGTGAAAATATGAAAAAAATAAATACAAAAATAATAACGATAGCAATGTTAATTGCACTAGTAAGTTTAATTATACTCTTGACTGGATGTGAAAAACAAACAATACCGCAAGATAATCAAAATCAATCAACAACAAACGACAGCAATAATTTATCGAATACAAATAACACTCAGATTGCAAATCCTGCATCAGTTAATTGTATTAATAAAGGAGGAGTATTAGAAATAATAAACTCTGAATTTGGACAACAAGGAATTTGTACTTTAAATGATGGAACTAAATGTGAAGAATGGGCTTTATTTAGAAATGAATGCCCCAATAATTGCGGAACTTGTCCTCAAATGATGCCTCCAGCGCCAACTTGGTGTCAAAATGGAACTGTAATTCCAACAAAAGATTCTTGTGGATGCCCTCATGCAACATGTGCAGAAAACATTAAATGTACTCCTGAACAAAAGAAAGCAGAAATATGTACAATGGAATATATGCCAGTTTGTGGATGGTTTAATTCAACAAAAATTCAATGCATAAAATATCCTTGCGCATCAACATACGGAAACAAATGTGGCGCATGTGCTGATGAGAAAGTTGACTTTTATACACAAGGCGAATGCCCAACAGGTAATTAAATTTAATAACTAATTTTTATTTTTTTATTATTAATTTTCAATAATTCTAAAAGATTTTATCCATCTAAAAAACATTCATAATAAATCATATAGTACATTAAAATAATTATAACAGAACATTGCCTAGTAATAATTATAAAAATAACTATAATAATATAATAATGATTATTTAAATAACTTAGAAAACTTTATTTTTTAGCTTTTGCTTTAACTACTTTTTTAACTTTAACAAGAGGAGCCACTTTAACTTTATCAGCAGCAACTACTTTCACCTTAGAAACTACTTTTTTATCTACTACAACTTTTGCAGCTTCCAGTTCTAATCGTTTAACTTCAGCATCAGCTTTTTCTTTTTCAGCTATTTTAACTTGCTTTGCATCATATTTTACTTGTCTTGCATCAATTAATTTTTGATTTTCAATTTTTGCTAATTCCTTAGCTTCTTCAGCTGCTTGTTCTGCCTTTTCTTTTTCAGCTTGTCTGCTTCTAAAATACTTTTCAAAACAAACTGCACAATAACTTGTTTGAATGCCTTGCTCTTTCTCGACGAAGAATCGTGCTTTACACATTTTACAATATTTTACTATTTTGTAACATCGAGCCATTACAAGGATAAAAGGCCCATCTATTTATAAAATATCCGAAATAGAATCTGTTTATAAAATACGTAAGAAACAATCATAAAAATAGACTAAAATACAAAAATAATATTAATCAACTAATAGTAAAAAATTACTAAATACAAAAATCAAATATTCAAAAGATGAGCATTATCATTAATTCTACATATATCCCAATTTTTTCCATCATAAGTAAGCTCAGTTATAGAAGTATTATCAAGATGAATTCTGTGAGTCATCGAATAAGATGAGTTTAATATTCCTGTCAAAAATGCCTTAATTGCATAACCATGACTATTTACTGCATAAGTTCCTGGATTTGGAAGTATGTTTTTATTCATGAATAAACGCATTCGTTCCTCAACTTGTCGGGGAGATTCACCTTTAGGAGGACTAAAATGCCCATCAGTTTCAGCCATCATTTTTATTACTTCGGGCGTATAATATTCGCTTCTAACTTTTCCTTCCCAATCTCCTTGATTTTTCTCTAAAAGCTCGTCAGATAAAATTAATTTTTCCAACGGATATCCTATTATTTCACAAATTTTACTTGCTGTTTTATTTGACCGAAGTGCTGTTGATGCCCACATTTTGTCAAATACAATACCTTCTTTTTTCAATCTTTCACCAATTGCTATTGATTGTAAATCTCCAATCGAAGTTAGCGGAAGATGATTACTTCTTCCACCAATATAAATATCGTCTGCATTATAAGGGGTTTGTGCATGTCGGATTAAATACAATCTTATTTCTTTTTTAGCCATACATTTACCTCAAATACCTCACTCTTTTATCCCTAATAGCTTAAATAACTCAGCACTAAATTCGGGTTTCGCTGCAATCAAACCTTTATTTCCTTCATGATAATTGTAAGGATTTCCTTTAACGTCAGTCAACTTGTATCCATTTGCTTTTAATAAGGCAACTCCACCTGCAACATCCCATGAACTAAAGCCTCTTTTATTAAAATCTCCAAATACAGCCGCTTCATAATTTCCATTTGCAAGCTGTGCAAGTTCAAGGGCAATTGATCCTACATGTTGCCTTAAAGATATTTCAGGAACATCTAATCTAGCATACTCCTCTTTTCTTAAATAATCATGCAAAACGTATTTTTTACTCATAACTTGATTTTTGCCTAAAGGGAAAGTTTTGCCTTGGAAAAGCATTTTTGCATCATTTCCAGTAGCAACATACATCATATCTCTCATAAAATCATATACTACTCCGCCAGTCAATATGCCATTTTTTTCAACACCAATACTAGTCGCAGCTAGAAAGTCTCCTCTAATAAATGATTTAGTTCCATCAATTGGATCAATAATCCAAGTAAGTTCACCACCATTATTTTCTAATCCATACTCTTCACCAATAAAGTTAGCTTTAGGGTCAGCTAGTGTAATTAATGCCCGAATTAGTTTTTCAGCGTTTTTATCCAAAATTGTAACCGGATCATCTTTTTTCTTCCAAGAAGCATTCCCGAAGTCAAATGCATTATTTCTGATATAAATTCCAGCCTGTTTTGCTGTGTCCACCAATAGTTTTTCTAGTTCCATACTCTATTTAGTAGTACCACAATATTTATATATATCTTATATAAGTTATAGATGTTATATAACATTTCGAAAGAGGTGTTATAAGGAACTCAGAAGCCAAAAATAAACGAACTTGATTAGCATTCACTTAAGCTGTAGCTAAAACGCCATTTTAGCTGGGTATAAGACAGCTTACGACCTTGGGTGCTAATCTTGGTCGCCTTTTTTATTTCAACAATTCAGAAGAAATAAACGAAACAAAAACACGAGAAAAGTCAATCATTCGTATATATATCAAATTTAAGAGGCCAAGAGATAGTATCACATTTATTACGTGAGTGATAAATGATTCTGCCCCCCAGAGATGCTATCTCGGCGACTCTTATTTTTTTTATTTTTCAAATATTTTTTTTAGGAAAAATTACTTTTTAAATCAATAAACTGTACATATGGAACGTAAGCTAGTTCGACAAGGAAGAAACGCTTTAACAGTCACTCTACCTTCAGGCTGGCTAAAATCCAAAGGACTTGAAGCAGGAAATTCTATTTTTATTGAAGAAGCAAATAATAATCTAGAAATAAAAGCTTCACCAAGCGCAATTAAAAAAGAAACCACAGTAAATTTAACTGACTCAGACAGAAGTATGGCATATCATGTATTATATGCTAAATTTATTGAAGGAAACGACATAATAAACATAATTCACAACAATCCAACAGTAATTCAACAAGTGTCACAAGTCTTTATCGGATTTATTTTAGAAGAACACACTCCAACATTTACAAAAATGAAAAACATTATTGTTGTACCGGAAGAAAACTTTGAAGCAATAATAAGAAGAGCAACACATATTCTTCTACAACTTGCAAAAACTCTTGAACTTGTAAGTAAAGAAGAAGCAAAAATGGAGGACATTAATGCAACTGAAGCACTTCTTGATGCAAATATAATATATTGCTTAAGATACATTACCAAATACGAAAAAACAGAATCTGCATACAGATATTTCTTTTTATGTTCAACACTAGAAGAAGCAGGAGACAGATTAAAAAGAATGGCCCCACACATTGTTGGAAAAAAAGAACTAGCTAAATCAATAGTTGAAGTAACAGAAGATTATGTATCATTAATATTCAAAAAAGATCTAAAAAAATTATACTTAAAAATAAAAAACTTCAGAAACAATGTAGCCCAAAAAACATACATAGATGGTCTAGCGTTTTGTTTTGGAGAAACATTATACAATTATATCGGATACCAAGTAGGAGAGAAATAATTTAATTGTACGATATAATTCAATAAAGCCTGCATCAATACCGCAGTACAATTTATGGCGACAATATGTTCGTTGCGAGGGGATGCTCCATCCGGGAACGCAGGGCGATTATTTTGAACAGCGAATCACGAGGACGGATGCAGGCAAATTAAAAAAAAGTTTAATCGAATAAAAACATTAAAAAAAATGAGACAACATGAACCAAAAACAAATAGCCACAGAAATCAATCTACTAAAAGAACGAAACAAAAAAGTTGAATCCGACAAAGCATGGGAAACAAGTGCAACAAGAAAAATAATTTTAGCAGCATTTACTTACTTTGCAATCGGAATATTTCTAACAGTAATTCAAATACAAAAACCTTGGCTTAATGCAATAGTTCCAGCAATTGGATTTATGTTATCGACGTTAACTATGCCTTTTTTCAAGAAGATTTGGTTGAATAAGATATATCAAAAGTAGTTACAAAATAGAATTCACTTCATCTTCAAAAAAGTATACTGCAAATTCGCCTTTCTTCTTTTTGTCGGCATTCACCTGTATATGGTCGCCACGCTCGTTCGCTATGCGCTCCTCGCTGCTCCATTAATTAATACGTTAGAATTGCTCATGAGTAGGCAGTATACTTTTTTATTAATATAATTATAAACCTAGAATAAGTTGAAATCTAAACCTTAACACTCTTATATAATCTAAATCCGCCGCCTTGGCCTATTACTTCTACGTTACCAAAGATTTCTTTCATTTTAGCTTCTAGTACGTCTCCGCCTTTTCTTCGTCTACAAACTAATTGAAGACTTCCACCAACATTTAGATGTTCAAAAGATTGAGTAATAAATGAAAAACAAACCACTCTCCCAGCAGCATAAGGAGGATTTGTTAAAACCAAATCATAATTTTCAGGAAGATTAGAAAAAACATCACTTTTAGTAGTTAGACCTCGTAGATTATAAATTTTTAAACTCATTCTAGTTACTTTTAATGCTCGCTCATTAACGTCGGAAAAAGTCATATTTAAATCAGGATTTTCTTTAAGTAAAGTAAGTCCAACTACGCCATAACCACATCCAAGATCAAGAACTTTTGAGTCAGCTTTTAATGCAGTTAAATCAGCATACTTAATTAGAATTTCAGAACCATTATCAAGTTCTTTAACTGAAAAAATTCCTCCAGCTGAATAAATTTTAAAATCCTGCCCTCTTACTTTAATAGGAATAAAAAAAGGAGAAAATTCACTTTCTTGTTTTTCCGAAAAGTAATGGTTTGTCATAATTTATCCGAATATTATAAATAATCTCTAAATAAAATAATATAAAATAATTATCAATAAAATAAAAGAAAATAAAAATCAAATAAAATAAACTTAAGGCATAATTCCCATCAAGGAAAATATCAATCTATCAGAGGATCTAACTAAATCAGTTTCAGTTGTACCAGTAATAATAACACAATTACCTTCTGACTTAATTTCTGCTTGATCTCCAACTCTAAATTCAATTACACCAATAGTATTTGTTGCATTTGCACATGTAATAAAAGGATATGCGCCAGTATAATTAATATTGCTAGAAACTGCAGGAATAACAGGTACATTAAATAAATCATTTTTATTTCCAATTATTTTTCCTACTTCAATTCCAGCTAAAACTGCATATTGTCCCATTTTAGGATCAAAGGTCATATAGATTCCACTATTCTTAACTATAGATCTAGCAGAATTATTAAATTTAATATCCTCTAATTCTTTTGGTGCAAAATAAGTTGTTAAATATACATCACGTAAAATAGTTCCATTTGTAGAATTTTTCTTTTGAAGAACTATAGTATCCCAAGTACTATTAGTTTTTACGAATACAAAACCATTATACTTATAATTTATAGGAGATTCTTGACCGTCCAATGTTTTTTGATAAAGCGTATTAAAATCTTCAACTACAACAACTGGAACATTATGTTTCAAATAAAAAATCCATCCAGCAATTCCTAAAATAATTAAAACTGCAATGGCAATCAATATTATATTTATCATTCGTTCAGCTTTTGCTTCAGTTTCAGAAATAGCTTCATTTCGAACTATTTCAGCAGTATCATCTTTTTGCTTAACTTCCTTTGCAATTCCGCTTTTCTTTTCAACAATTTTTACTTTTGCCATAATTATCAACTTTGATTTATTCTTAATTTAATTCTTTAATATTACAACATATATCAATATTGTATTAATTTTATTATTCTTGCAATATAGCAAATTTCAAAATATCAGTTAGTTTAATAGCATATTCTGGTGTTGAAATAATTTTCACACAATTACTATTACTCTCATCGACATAAATTCCACCTGTAACAGTTGTATCATGAACAAAACTTATTACGCCAGCAGATTCAGTTGCATTTTGACAACCAAATACAATACTATTCTTATAAGGTGATTCCATGGAATTAAAAACTACTTTATTACCCTTTGTCAAAAAACTATTAAGATCCACTCTTCCAAGCTCTTGATATTGTAAAGCATCTGCATTATTTTCAATCAAAGTTGGATCAATTGAAATATAAACAAAACTTTTATTATTAATAACATCAAGAACTGCCTTTTCACTTGGATAAAAATAAGTAGTATAATTTTCATCAACTATTGTAAAAAATACTGACTTATCATAAACATTTTTAGTTGTAATTTCTAAAACTGTTGAATCTCCAATTGTTTTAGGATTAAAAATATAACTGCCAACTTTAACAGAAGAAGAGTTTGCAACATCTTCATTTTGTACAAAAACAACAAGTGCACTTAGTAAAAAAATCAACGATATGACTACTGCGCTTATCTTTGCATTTCTCTTTCTTTTAATTTCAAGCAACTCTTGCTTACTATGTGCTTTATCTTTGAATTTTACCATAAGTATACCCTTACTTATCCTAAAAGAGACATTCGTTTAAAAAAGTTATTGAAGATTAATCCATATATTTAACTGTAAAAATCAGCCCATTCATAAAGCTCTGTAGAAAATCGTAATTTTTGCCTGCTTTTGCATCTTTGGCGTATTCATTGATTTGCAGCGGACGAACGCATAGTGAGGACGCGTTGCAACATCGCGAGCGAATGCGAGCTAAAACAATATCATGCAATTGGCAAAATTCGTGCAAAACACGAGATTTTCTACAGAGCCCATATATTTTGCATTAATAAAACTAACGTTGTATTTAAATATATCACGTCTAAGTAGTAACAAAAACGAAAGGTTTAAATACTACCGCCTATATTAATCATTAATTTTAACAAAAAGAGGCCAAAATGACAATACATAACGCATTAAGTAAAATAGCATCTATAGCAGCAATCGGCGCAATAGCAGGCATTTTAGCGTATTCCACATATAAAGACCATCAAGTTAGAGGTCCAATTGCAATGGCAGACGTAAATGGTGACGGAATACAAGATGCCGTAACTTTAGTTGATTCATTAAAAGTAAATGCTTCTGATAAATTCCAAAATCTAGGATACTACGATGGAAAATTCTTAATGAAAGATACTCAAGGTAATTTATACAAAGATCCCCAAGGATTATATCACGCAAGAGGCGGCCCAAATGAATTAATGGGAACTCCTGTATGAAGACAATCAGACAGTACTGTTGAAAGAATGCTCCAAGTAGGAAACTTCGGCGGAGAAAAAGGATTAGATGTTAAAGTAATAGATACTACTGCAGATTTTCCTATTTGCTATGAACAAGTATTAAAAGATGTTTTTCCAAAAGGAAAATTATAATAAAACTTTCTTTATAGATATTTTTTTACTTTATTTTTGTTTAATTAGTCTTTATATATAATATATTGTCAATTAATCTATGCACTAAATTATCAATATATTAAAGCCTATTAAGTAGCTCTAAATCAATCTTATCTGCAGAATCTATAATAATATCAGCTTTAGAAAAATCCTGATGTTTAGAATGATCGTTTGGCAAAGCAATACATTTCATTCCTGCTGCTTTTGCTGATTCAACACCTACAAAAGAATCTTCTATCACTACACAATCTTTAGGATCAACATTTAATCTTTTTGCAGTCACCAAATAAGGCTCAGGATGAGGTTTTCTATTTGTATAATCTTCATATGCAACAACAACTGAAAAAGCACTCTTTATTCCAGCTTTTTCCAATATTTTCAAAGTACTTTCTTTTCTTGAAGAAGTAGTTAATGCTAATTTAACATTAAGCGCATGCAATCTTTTAATCAAATTTACAGTTTTACTAAATAAAGGAGCAGTATCTAATAACTCATAATATTTCTTACTATGAATCTCCCGAAATTTAGCACGAGAAAAGTCATAAGTTTTCAAAAAATGTTCAACATAATCCGCAGAATGTCTTCCTACAATATAGCCTTTCTCTTCAGCAGTTAATTCTATTCCTAATTCATTAAATGCAAATACTGAAGCATTCACATTAGCAAACTCAGAATCAATAATTACACCATCTCTATCAAAAATAACTGCTTTCATATTAAATGTAAAATAATTAAGGTATTATTAAAGTTATTTATTACTAATATACTCAAAAAATAAAGCTTAATAAATCTCATCTTTTCATATTTTCTTTATAAAAATAGTCATATTAAACAAAATTAAAACATAAATTTAAAAACTTTTTAAAAAAATCCAAAATCACACATACAAAATGACCTTATATTTCAAAAGCCTAGGAATAGAAAATAATTCGCCAGTCATAACTAGTTACAATCCAAATAATGACATACATGAAATCCACCAAACATTAAATGAAATATTAATTTCAAAAACAATTTCACCAAATACAAGTCACTCACAAATTAAAAAAAGACTTTGTGTTACTGCAATAATTCCAGGATACAAAGGAACCTATAGACCAGAAGGAATTATATTTCAAACAGAAATAAAGCCGGACTTCGTTGTTCCGTTTGATATAATAACTTTAACTCCAAGCGATAAATTTACAAGCAAACAATTTGAAAAACAAATGCTAAAAGAAAGCGAATTTTTTATATTTCCAGACATTGAATCAATGCAAGAAAAATTTCCAACATCAAAAATTGCAATAAAAACATTAAACGAATTTCGAGAAAAACATAATCTAAGTAAAATAAACGAAAATAAAATGAGCTACAATGAATGTTGTTTCCACGATGAAATAAAAATACAACCAATTGCATTAATTGGAACAAATCAAATATTTCAAAAGATTGGAAAAGAATTCAAAATACCAGTTTACAAAACAATAGAAGACTGGCAAAAACAACAATAAACTCAAATTCTAAAATTGATCTAATTTGAAAAAATAATATAAGAAAAAACCCCTATTATTACCAATATAAAAAATAATTAACCTAAATCACATCTCAACGTAAGTAATAAGTCGCAATAAAATAAGAAATAAGCCTCTTCAAAACTTTTTATATAAAATGAACATAGCTCTGCTTCCCCGGATGGGGCATCCCCCAGCGACGAGCCCGCTTTTTTACAATTAAGAAGTTTTGACTTTTGGGAGGCTTATTTCTTATCAAAAAAGGACTTATTACTTACATATAACCATAAAGTATAAAAAGGGCTGTTTTTTGAGTAAGGTTATGGGAGATAAGAACAACGAAAATTCAGCTAAAAAAGATGCTGATAAAATAGCTGAATCTAATGATAATGCTCCTAAAAACATTGCTGATCCTAATGATATGGTTAACAATATCAAAGCAAGTTCTGTTATTACTAAATTAATCCAAGATGAGATGAAAACATCTTATTTAGATTATGCAATGAGTGTAATCGTTTCTAGAGCTCTTCCTGATGTTAGAGATGGTTTAAAACCCGTACATCGAAGAATTTTATATGCAATGAATGAATTGGGCTTAACTCATGGCAAAGCTTACAAAAAGTCCGCAAGAATTGTGGGAGAAGTTTTAGGTAAATATCACCCACATGGTGATTCTGCTGTTTATGAATCCATGGTTAGAATGGCTCAAACTTTTTCAATGAGATATTTATTAGTTGATGGTCAAGGTAACTTCGGTAGTGTTGATGGAGATTCAGCAGCTGCAATGAGGTACACTGAAGCTAGAATGAGTAAAATGTCTAGTGAAATGTTATCAGATATAGATAAAGAAACAGTTCTATTCGTAGATAATTTCGATGGTAGTGAACGAGAACCATCAGTTTTACCAACAAAAATTCCTACTTTATTAATTAACGGTTCAGTTGGAATTGCAGTAGGTATGGCAACAAACATTCCTCCTCATAATATTAGAGAAATCTGCAGTGCAGCAATAAAATTAATTGACAAACCAGACGCAGAAGTTTCTGAAATCATGCAAGAAGTAACTGGCCCAGATTTTCCAACTGGCGGAATCATCTTCGGTAGATTTGGAATCGATTTAGCATATAAAACTGGAAGAGGAAAAATTAAAGTTAGAGCAAAAACTCATATTGAAGAAAAAGCAAATAGAACAGCACTAATTGTTGATGAAATTCCATATCAAGTTAATAAAAGTGATTTAATTATTGAAATAGCAGATACTGTAAAAAATAAAATTATCGAAGGCATTTCAGATATCAGAGATGAATCTGACAGAGAAGGAATGCGAATGGTAATTGAATTAAAGAAAGATGCAAATTCTGAAGTAGTATTAAATCAATTGTTCAAACACACAAGACTTCAAACAACTCAAGGAATTATTTTATTATGTTTAGTTGATAATATTCCACGAACATTAAACATCAAAGAAATTCTAGAATATTTTATTGCACACAGAAAAGATGTTGTAACAAAAAGAACAATCTTCGAACTAAAAAAAGCAGAAAATCAAGCTCATTTATTACTAGGATTAAAAATAGCAATAGAAAATTTAGACCAAACTATTACTATAGTAAAAACTGCTGAATCAGTAAAAGTTGCTAAAGAAAAATTAATTGAAGCATATTCAATTGATGAACTTCAAGCTCAAGCAATTCTTGAAATGAAATTACAGAAATTAACTGGCCTTGAAAGAGATAAGCTAGTTGAAGAATACAACGGATTAATTAAGAAAATTGCTGAATACAAAGAAATCTTAGAATCAGATATGAAAAAATTCCTAATTATAAGAAATGAACTTCTAGAAATGTCAAATCTTTATGGAGATGGCAGAAAAACTGAAATATATGACGTTGGAGATGAAGAAGGCATTGATATTGAAGATTTAATTGAAAAAGAAGATGATGTTGTAACAGTTACTCATGAAGGATATATTAAAAGAACTTCAATTGCAGAATATACAGCTCAAGGAAGAGGCGGAAAAGGAGTAATTGCAACAGCTAAAAAAGATGAAGACTTTGTTGAACAACTTTTCGTTGCTAATACACATACATACTTATTATGTTTCACAAACTTAGGCCAAGTACATTGGATGAAAGTATATAAAATTCCAGAAGGAGCAAGACAAGGAAAAGGAAAAGCAATAGTTAACTTACTTGCAATTGGAGCAAACGAAAAAATAACGGCAATCATCCCAGTAAAAGAATTCACAGAAGGACACTATTTAGTATTAATTACAAAAGAAGGAGTAATTAAGAAAACTCTTTTATCAGAATACGCAAATCCAAGAAATGGCGGAGTAAAAGGAGTTATTTTAGATGAAGGCGATGAACTTATAGCATCACTTTTAACTGACGGAAATAAAGAAATAATGATTGCAACAGCAAATGGTATTGCATCTAGATTTGACGAAAAAGATGTAAGAGCATCAGGCAGAGTTACAAGAGGTTCAAGAGGAATTAATCTTGATGAAAATGACACTGTAGTTGGAGCAATATTAGCAGAAGCAAATAAGACAATCCTTACAATTACAGAAAGCGGATATGGAAAAAGAACTCCTATTGAAGAATACAGATTAATTAGAAGAGGAGGAAAAGGAGTAATCAACATCCAAGTTGAAGGCAGAAATGGAAAAGTTATGGGCGTAATGGCTGCTGATAACGAAGATGAACTTATGGTTATATCCAAAAATGGAATCATGATTAGAACTAGAGCTCAAGAAATTTCTTCAATTGGAAGAAACACTCAAGGCGTAAGAATCATGAGACTAGAAGACGGGGATAAAGTAGTATCAATTGCTAAAGTAATCAAAGAAGATGCAATTCCTGCAGTAATACCAACATCTGCAATTGATGTAAATTTGATTAAAGAATAAAAAATTCGTATAAATATTTTTTATTATAATTGTATAGCAATATTCTATAAACAAATTTTACAATAAAATAATTTCCAATTAAGAAATATATATTGATTATTTTAAAAAGTTAAAATCTTCCACCGGATGAAAAACCACCACCTGAGCTAAATCCTCCACCACTACTAAAACCGCCACCGGATGAAAAACTTCCTCCAGAACTTGAACCACCAGAACTCCAAGAACTACTAGTTGAAGCTCTTCTTCTTGCTGCAGCTCGTCTTTCTTCTTCAGCCTCTTCTTGTCTTCTTTGTCTTTCTCTTTCTCTTCTTCTCTCTTCCTCTCGTCTTCTTTCCTCAGCAGCAATTCTACTTCTTTCTGCAGAAATATCAGATTCAATAGAAGAAATATTAGAACTCAAAGTATTTGCTTTTGGTTTAATACTTGCAATAAATGCAGTCTTATCAACAATAATTCTTGCATATTCTTCAAGCTTATCAACTAATTGATCATCTCTTGGATCAGGAGTTGCTCTAGCTTTAGCTCGAAGATGATTAATATCTTCAGTTTCCATAAAACTTGCTATTTCGTCTAAAAATTTAGTATAATATCTATTATTTTCTTCATTCAAAGATATTTTTTCAGCTTGTAAAGATTTATACTCAGTAGTAAGAGAAGTAATTTTTCCTTCAATACTTGTTTTATTAGCCTCGCTATCTTTTAATTTTGAAGTTATATCAGTAAGACCAATAGTTGCAGACATCAATTTTTTAACTCTATCAAATTCAGCTTGCGCTTTTTTCACTTGTTCATCTTCATTAGAAATAACTTCAGCAGCTAATTCCGGAAGCTTTTGTAATCTATCAGAGATTTCCTTTTGAGAAGAATAATCAATCATGCCAGCAATAATAGAATCAATATTTCGAATAAATCTATTTGCAGGAGAATAAGAACCTTCAACACCATAATTAACTTTTTCTAAATAATTAAATAAAGGATCGGCAGTATACTCAGGAAGTTTTGTATCTCGTTCATGTTCTGCATCAGCGGCTCTAATAGAATGTTTATCTCTTGTAGCTTTTAAATCCATTAAACTAGTTTGTGCAGAAAGATATTTAGGATCTTCTTTTATTTTAGCATCATATTCTTTCTGAAGATCACTTTCAATTGAAGCATTGTGAGTTACAATCATTACAGCAGCATCTAATACTCGCATAGAGTCAGCTTTTTGTGTTTCAATCTGTTTTAATCTATCACGAATTACACCTAATCTTGCATCTCGCTGTGAACAAACTTCTTGTAATCTATTTTGTTTCTCATCAACAGTTGCTTTAAGTGATGCAGATAAATTAGGAAGATATATTTTTGCAAGTTCAAAAATAGTTTCACTTCTTGAATCAGAAGCAGCATGAATTGCACTATCTGCGGACTTTATTTGAGATTTAACAGTATTATATTTACCTTGTAAATCATCTAATTTTCCAGTTAATTCTTGTAGTGCGTAACTCATTTTTTTTCCTTTTATACATATATATTTATACTATAATATTTATACTACCTAAAAAATTAATATTGTGTAATTTGACTTTTTCGAGTATATTTACTTTCAACATCTAAATACCCTTTTTTCTTTTCACCAAAATAATTATCATCTATTATTTGATCAGCCATTTTATCTGCCTTAACACTCTCATATACAGATTGTGGAACTTCTTCAGCCCACTCACTTACATTATATACTCTTCCTTGTTGTTCTTGATTTGCAATAGGTAAAGTTAAAACATTTCCATTTTTGTCTTTAGCTTGTACAACTACATAATATCTTCTTGCTCCACCAGAATTAGGATCTCTATAAACTCCACCAGTAATTTGAATTTTATAATCTTGATTTAATGTTCCTTCTAAATTTCTAAGATCATTTACTGAACCCTTTAACCGAGATACATCAGCAACTTCAATATAATTTTTAGATTCATTGTAAATACTATTTGCCATTTCTTTTGCTTTAGAAACTTTAGAAACAGTATTTATATTTTTATATAAAGAATCAACTTGAGATAATAAAGAAGGGAATTCAACAGCATCACTTTTGATACTTTGAAGTTGAGATAAATAAGTTTGTGCACTAGGCAAATTTCTACTTGCAACATATTGAATTCCAAGAGAATATGCTCCTCGAGCTTTTACTTTCAAACTTTCAGGAGTATCAAGTGCAATTACTTCTTTTACAAGATCATCTAATTGTTTTCTAACTGAACCAATATCTCTTTCAGTTTGCAATATTCCACTAGCGCTTGATAATTTTGATTTAGAATTATGTAATATTCCGTCGACATTTTCAGCTTCAGTCATTGCTTGTTTAAAATTATCCAATGTTACTTTATCAACAGCTTTTCCTTTTAGAGTATATTTTTCAAAAAATGGAACAGCAGAATCAACTGCACTTTTTGCACCATCTAATTCAAAAGAAAATTTAGATTTTTCCGATGCTGGTAAAGTGCTAACAGCAGGATTTTTTTCAACATCCTTAATTTGACTATCAATAGATACTGCATCAGAATATAAACTTTCAATTGCAGATTCAACATGTTGTTCTTGAGATCTAAGTCTAGCATTATTAATTTCAGTAATACCTAAATCAACTACTCCAACAATTGCACCAAGTGTTGCAATCGCAGCAGCTGCACCATAAATTTTAGTTCTATTAACATACGCTAACGCTAAAGCTTTAGAGAAACCAGGTTTTGCTGGCTTAAATCTATTTTGACCATCAAGAACATTTCTAGCTACAGTTAATCTATCTTCCTCTGTAGAGTCGGGATATTGAACTTTTAATCGTTCAGTTAGATCAGTAATATCATAATTTAAATAAGACTCAACCATAGAACGTTGACGCATTTTTGCACCAAGCTCTTGTCCACCCTTTAGAACATCTTCTAATTTTGCGACCATTTGTGTGATTATTATCAACTATTATATCAATTAAAAATGATGATTTTAATTCTATTTATATATGTTTTGTTTGTTACTACTTCTAAAAGGGGAAAATCACAAATATTATAAATAAATTCAATATCCCTAAAAAACATGGAAACATCAATTACTACAAAATTACCGCAATTGCCAGCATATGCAGGCACTTTAGTTCAAAAACTTCTTGGCGGAGCAGAAGTAATTCTCGACAGATTCGGTTTAAAACCAGGAAATGCTGAGACAACACAAATTGCTGATTTATTACAAGATTTAACTACTATTGATCCAGCAAGAATTGATACAATTGCACGAGTTATGTCTTATGCACCTACTTTTAATCAACTTGCAAGAGATAAATTAAAAGATTCAACAGGCTCAAATAGATTCGGACTTATTTCTGATGAAATTTCTGGCGTTAGAGAAGAATTAAAAACTCTAGATAAACAATGGGAAGACGGAAAAATAAATTTAGTTGAAAGACTAAGAAATAAATTTGTTTTAATGTCAAAAGGTTCTGCAATTGATAGATTCAATAAAGCAAGAAAAATATTCAATGAAGAATATCAAACTACTGCTAAAGGACTTGATGATGAAGAAACCGTTTTATCCGCATATGGAAATTTTAGAATCACATTAACTGAAGCTGCAAAAATCGCTTACGAAGTAAGAGACATACAAAAAACTATTGCGGATAATGCAAAAGCAGACTTAGATACAATTACTGCAGAATTATCTAGTTACACTGGAAGCGACGTTGGTAAAATGGAACTTGTACAAAAACAAGCACTTTCTAGAGACGCTTACAAAAAAGAAGATGCAAGATTTGGTTTAATTCAAAATGTTGCAATTGATTTAAGCACAAATTTCCAAGCAACAGAAGTTGTAATGAATAAAGCTGCTCAAACTCATGACATGACTGAACAAGTTAAACAAAGAATGCTTAGTTTCTTTACAATGAGTGAGACTACAGTTACAGCACTTGCAGTAGCATATTCAGCTAGTGGAAGATTAAGAAATGCAACACTAACTTTAGATACTTATAAAACTCAAATTAATGAATGTTTAAAAGATCTTACAAAAGCAGGCGGAAAAATGGAACAACAAGCTATGGAATTAGCTCATGGTGCATTAATTGACGCAAATACTTTCAAGGATTTATTCGACAAAGTAGTTGAAGTTCAAGAAAATATTACTACATACACTCAACAATATAGAGCAGCAAATGTAGAAAATGCAAGAGTTATGGACCAAGTTTATACTGACGGCATGAAAAGATTAACTAATGCAGTTACTGGATATAAACAAGCAATTTCCGCTGAAGTTCAAGCTCCAAAAGCAATTACTAATTAAGCTTAGAACTTAATTATTTTTTTATTTTTATTTTAAATAAAGTATATAAGAGGAATAATAAAAAATGACACCAGAGTTAGCAAAAATTCTACAATCAACAACTCCCTTATATAAAAAGGTCAAAATTGCAGAAGAAGCATTTAAATCTAAAATCAAAGAACACGCTATAAAATATTTTCAAGATTTAGCTTTAAGATTAAATAGTCCAGAATACCAAGTTCTTATTGCAGCAGATGAAACATTTAGAAATCTAGATGAAGGATTATCACATCACAATCAATACTATAGCATAAATAACGGAGGAGATCCACATCTCCACATAAAAGATTTTGTTTATGTAAATAGTCAAATTAAAACAGGAACATTATTAGAAATATATCCCACAATAAAACAACAACTAGATGAAATTTTTGCTCTTGATCCAAAAACTAAATTAGCAATAGAAAAATATGAAAAACATAATCAAAGCATAAGAGGCATTTTTGAAGTAACAGTTGAAGATATGGCAAAAATCATACTTACAAAAATGAATCCACATACAATATATCCGCTTAAAACCATTCTTTCATTTGAATGCAATGCATATTTTCATAGAATAAATTATCCAGAAAATTATGACGGCTCATTAAGAATTTTTAACGGATCAGAAATAATCTTTCCAAATACAGCTGTGCTAAAGGAAAGCGAACAATTAAGAACATGGTATGCACAATGCCACAAAGCAGGGCTTACTCCATATGAGATCATAGTTAAGCCAAATGCAAGACAACTTACACCTTCTGAAGACTATTAAATTTACTTTTATAATTTTGTATAGTATTTAGATATTTAAGATACTATATTATATTCATTAACCACTGGTCAACCACCATAACATTCTTTATAAACATTAGACCTAAAAGTAACTTATAAGTTACTTTAATCATCATAAACATTAAAAAGAAGAGGATAAAAACACTACTATGAGAAGAGTTCAATCTGCATCGAGTATAAATACATACAAGCAATGTCCAAGAAAATACTTCTATAGATACATCCAAAAACTTCCAGATGAACCAAATATTCATGCAGTTAGAGGAAATATTGCCCATTCTGCATTAGAACATTTCTTTAGAATGGATCCTAATGGAATAATCGATTACAAAAAAGAAATTCCGCTAAAAGTTGAAAACCTATTCGACACTTTTTGGGTTCAAAATAAAGATAAACTTAAACAATTAAAATTAGACTTAAATTCTTTAAATGAACATTATTTAGAAGGCAGACGAATGATTAATTCTTGGGCAAATAAATTTGTAAAAAAAGTAGATCCTAATGTTCCGTTCGCAACATGGTTTAATGAAATGAAACCAGAAGTTGAATTAAAATTCTCAAGTGAAAAATTAGGAGTAACAGGTTTTGTTGATGCTATTTATCATAAAAAAGATAAAATCATAGTAATAGATTACAAAACATCAAGCAAAGATATAATCACACCAGAATATTCACTTCAAGCAGGAATTTATGCAATACTAATCAATGAATCAAGAGGAATAATGCCAACAGTTGTTAGTTTTGATTTTCTTAAAGGAGAAACAAGAGAATTAATAGTTGACGAAATATTAATCAAAAATACATTATTTGAAATAGAACAAATCCACGCAAGCACAGCAACAGATAGTCCATTTGATTACAAAAAGAAACCAACTGCACTTTGTAAATGGTGCAATGCAAAAGGTTCAGGTCAATGTGCATATTTTGATATATGTAAACCGTTTGAGAATAAATAATAATACTAACAATAAGAGCAATAATCCACTCATAAAAGTTCTATATAACTAATCAAATTACTAAGATAAACAATATAAATCAAAATTAATTCTTGCAAGTCATGCAAATACTCCCAAGCATAAAATTTGTAGTAGATAATTCAACTTATGTATCAATAGATCATGATAAAATTAAAGAATTTGCAAGTACTATTACTGAAGACAAATTAAAGCCATGGGCAAATGTTCCTAAGGGAAAAACTCTTGAAGAAAAAATAGGATTCCTTCTTGTAAGAGATAGCATTAATTTCTGCTTTTGGCCATTTCCTAAATGGAGGTCATATGGAAAAGAAACTGGATCAACAGGATTAAATTATGCTTTAACAAAAGCTATGGACAAATATCCTTTGACTAACCCAGAATTTCTTTCAAACATGGACTTTGATGTATTCAACGATATTTTTCAAGGTACAAATGAAATCCCAATGGGTATACAAAGAATTCTTGCATTAAGAGAAGTCGGAGATGCATTCAAAAACAAATCATATACTTCTATGCTAAAAGACTGCGATTATGATGCAATGAAATTATTGAATTATATCCCAAAAAAAATGCCAGGATTTCATGACAAAACAAAATACAAAGGCAAAGTTATTCCTTTTTACAAAAGAACACAACTATGCATCTCAGGAATAAAAAATGCAGGAGTTGAATTAAAGAATTGCGATAAACTTACTGCGTTTGCAGATTACCGAATACCGCAAGGACTTTATGATGCAGGCGTTTTAAAATATTCGCATGAACTATTTACTAAAATCTACTTCGGACAAATGATTCTTCCAGGAAGCGAAATGGAAACAGAGATAAGAGCCAACATGATTTGGGCAATTGAACTGATTAAACAAGAATTATCTCAAAAAATTCCAGGAGTAACCTCAACTGCAGTAGACGACTATTGCTGGCTTTATGCAAAAAACATAAAAAATCCCAGCAATGTGCATTGCACACCGACGACGAATTATTAACAAAAAAGTTATTGTAAACATCTTTAATTAATATAAATCTTTAAAAGTCTAAAAGAATTACCCTTCTAATAATGGCACCTCAAAATCCACAAATAAAGGAGACTCAAATTCTTGAAATATTAGTTGAAGGCTTTAATAAAGAAGCATCTGATGTACTTATAAAAGTAGATAGACCTCCTATACTTAAGGTAAATGGAACATTAGAAAGACTAACTGATTATGGTGTGCTAAAAGTAAGTGACGTTGAAAATATAGCAAAAAATATTCTTGGAGAAACTAGAGCCGCTGAACTAAATCTTGGAACTACAGATATCGATTGTTCATATCAATTTCCAGATTCAGAAAAAAAATTACATAGAGTCAGAGCAAACATAAGTCATGATTCCTGTGGATTATATATAACGATGAGAGTGATACCTGATGAAATCAGAAGAATCGAAGAAATTGGATTTCCATATGATAGCGTTTGGCAAGATATATGTGGATTAAAAAGTGGACTTGTATTTATAGGCGGACCTACTGGTTCTGGAAAATCCACTACGATGGCTGCAATAATACAGAAAATTAATGAAACAAGAAAAGAACACATAATAACAATTGAAGACCCAATTGAATATGCACATTTTGACAAAAAAAGCACAATCTCCCAAAGAGAAATTGGATATCAATTAAAAACATTTCATGATGGACTTAAATATGCATTAAGACAAGCACCAAATGTTATCATGGTAGGAGAAATTAGAGACAGACAAACTGCTGAAATGGTACTTGAAGCTAGCTCAACAGGTCATTTAGTTATTACAACAATACATACAGATACAGCCGATCATGCACCTGCAAGATTTGTAGAAATGTTTAAAGAAGAAGAACAAAAAAAAGTGAGAAATATGTTAGCAGCTAATCTTTCTTATGTTATAGTACAACAATTAATACCACCTGGAGATTCACCTGACAAAATACTTCTAATGGAAATACTAAAAGCAAGAGGAGATACACAAGTTCAAGCTCTTATACGAACAGGAAAAGATGAGCAACTTATGTCGGCCATACAAACAGGGCAAGAAAAAGGAATGATAAGCATGAATATGCACCTTAAAAGCTATGTAAATGCTAGATTATTAGATCCTGTTGATGCATTAAATTATACAACAAGGCCAGATGAATTAGCAACAGAGTTAGGTCTTGAAAGAAATTCAAATAGACTCTTAAGATAAATTTAATATAAAACAAAAAATAATACGCAATCAAAACTCATTATATTTCTTATTGCTTCCTTTTGCTTTTTCAACAGGGTATTTCTTTCCACTTTTTTCAAGTTTGTCGACAATAGCTGAAGAAACATCAATATCATATTTTTGAGCAAATCTTAATGAAAATATTAATACATCAGCTAATTCTTCTGAAATAGATTCCTTTTTAGCAGGATCTTTCATCATTTTCTCAAATTCTTCAACTGACTTAAATCTAAAATGTTCAAGCAATTCAGATGCTTCAGTAATTACTCCAATTGCAAGATCTTTTGCATTATGAAACTGATCCCAATCTCTAGCTTCAGCAAAATCTTTCACCTTTTGTTTTAATTCACTAACCCTTACTTTTTCATCTGACATATAATCCACCCTTCGATCTAATTTAAAACTAATTAATTATATAACTAAAGGGTTTTTAAAGTTATATATAATCAAATACATCTTATTATTCACGAAATGATAAAAAATATAATTATTACTTTCCTCCAAATTTATATTTCAGTGAATTAATAAAACTCATTTTTTTCGGTGCACAATACTCAACTTTATCTTTTGCATACATCTCTCTAAAACTATCGAATACATTTACTGCTCTTCCTAGTAAATCTTCTTTTAAGCAAAGCTCGTCACAAAGCATCATTTTTTTATAACCAATATTATTCAACCATCCTAACTGTGCTAAATCAGAAAAAGATGGAACTGATTGATGAATTACAGACAACAATATTCTTGAACCAACACATGCAGTTGGATCTTTGGATAATATCATTTGAACTGCATCTAATATATGATGCGGTCTATCAACCTCAACAAATAAATCTCCACAAGCAGTCATAAGAGAAAGATTTGCTTGCTTATGATAATTATTCGCAACAAAATTTAATCCTTTTTTATCTTCAATTTTTGCATAAATAAAAGCATCCTTTCCGACAAGTTCTCTAAACTCATCGATATCTTTTTGACCTTGCACATAAGACAAACAATAGTTTTTATATCCTCTTTTCACAGCAAGATCAATCTTTTTGATTTCCTCATCAGTAAAAATACTTCCATGCACATCTAAACTTGGATGTCTAATATGCAAAGATTCTCCTGGAAGAACATTATAATAAGGCCCTCCTTGAAAAATTAAATGATTACCATTTACTACTTTTTCAAGTTTTGCCCCATCTTCTCCTGCCTTAAATAAAACTGTCGTTGGAGTATCACAACTTATTTTGTGATTCAAATCAATTTCAAGATGATCAGGATAAGGATGAACTTGTGTTATTCGCAACTGTCTGCCTTTCACATCAAAATACACAGGCATAATCGGGCCCGCTGCTTTTACCTTATCAAACTGTTTATCTAATTCTGAATAAGGCATCATAGCGCTATTAATTCTTACACCAGCAATTCTTTTGTCGTCAGCAAACTTTGCAAAGTGCGGGAACTCTGGTTGCAAAGTCACAAGTAAATCCAAATCCTTCATTTTTATACCTCCAATATAATTTATGTTTTATTTAATTATTTTATGATTTATTCGTATAACTATATCTAATCCACTAATAATTTAACTGCAACTTTTCCAGATTTTTGTCTAAAAGTAATACTTCTATCCCCTGAGCTCAAATACGGTTGTGGTAAACACATATATGCAAGCGTATTTAATGTACTATAAGCAGATTCTAATTCAGCAACTTTTAAATTATCCATACCTGAAGTTTTTGTAGCACCTACATTTTTTAAAAAGTCCTCAAGCGTGCCTTTATCGGTTGCATTTTTTGCATGAGTTCTTTGCAGTTCTAAATGACTAATGAAATGAAAAACCTCTCCATCTCCGAATGGAAATCCAACTAAAACTGGCTTTTGCCCATATTTTCTTTCCATCTCGTTACTTGTAATTATTGGAACAACATCTTTTCCAGTAATTTTGTATACATAACTAGATCCTTCAAGCCACCACTTTGGATGACATTCCACATAATTAAGTCCTATTAATTTTCTCCCTAATTCATTTGCAAATTGAATTTCAACAACATCATCTTCTGTTTCAACATCTGTTTTTTTTATTTTTCCAGGGAAAGCTTGTGTTATAAGATCTACACTCCAATCCGTACTTATTACTCGTCCTCCACGTTTTGCAAAATTCCTAACTGCCGATGCAGGCCCACTATCCTCATAGGACGCACAATTCAAAAATAAAACTCTTCCGCCATCATTTTTGTCTAAATCTTCAGACTGAATAAGGCTATAAGGAATTTTCATTGTATCAAGTAATTTTTCTATATGATCATGTGCACCTTCAACTACAACAATTTCGCCTTTAGTAATTCCTTTAAGTTGGTCATACATTTCAGGCATTGTTCTCATGCTCACTTGCTCGAATATCTTTTGACTAGTATTATATGCTGATTTCATTTTTCCTCCATATGTCTTTAATAATTATATTTATCATTAGTAGCAAAATATTAAAATAAATAAATAAATAAATATAAAATATAAATTCAAAATAATAAAATAATAATCTAAAATAATAATCAATATTTAAAATAATAAAAAAGTAATAAACAAATAAAAAATAGCAAAGCAATTATTTATCTTAACACAACCCAACACTCTTCATTGAACCTTTTGGTCTATTCATAATTGATTTTCCTTCGATTAATTTTTTTACGGATTTAGCATTTCCCGCATGATGAATTGTATTCAAGGATTTCATAACTACATCAATCTTGTGAGTTCCATCTTTGTCTTTTCCTTGTCTATCAATTAATTCTTGTTCAAAGTAATCAATTCTTCCAGCTTCTTTTGCTAAAATTCCAAATATTACATCAACTACTCTTCCAGGCTCTCCTAATGGAGCAATTCTTTCTTCACCTAATACTTTTGCCCATTGCTTATGTATTGCTTGATCATCTGCACTTATTGTATTCGAAGATGAAACATTGTAAGGTTTTCTAATTAAATAAACTGAATATTTATTCATTAATTCCTTAAATACATCTGTAGCCATCATTGGAGATTGTAAATTAACTCCTGCAATATTTTTAGCATGTTCTTTTCCAATAACATCATAAAATCCTTCGTCACCAATCATAATTAAAACTGGTTTAATTGCATTTGGCATTTCTACTTTTCGTGCATAATAAAGAGCAGCAATTTCATAAGTTTCTCTTAGTTGTCCTCCACCACCTTTTTCAACAATTAATTCTTTCATTCTTTTTTCTAAATCTTTTCCCTTAGTAAATGGTCTAATTTGTAATGGATATGTATCTGAATTTGCATCTCCTACTGCACCAAAACTTATTTCAGTTCCTTTTCCAAGATATTCTTTTACTTCATGTTCCAAATACGGCAACTTAGAAAACATTGTTGCTGGCCACTCTCCCATAGAACCAGTTACATCACAGCAAATAAGTAATGGACTTTCACAATCTGTTTTAAGAACAGCTTCAAGAAAATCTTTTTTTGTTTTCTGATCTACTTTGGCATCGTCGTAGCTTCTATCTACGTGCACATTGTATGCTTTTTTTGCATCCGCAAAATCGTAGCCTTTCCATGGCCCCGGTTCATAATCTCCACCTTCTGACATTTTATTTTCCTCCTGTACCCCTGGCATTATACCCCTGGTATCTTCTTTAAACCTGAATAAATTCGTCCAAACGATTTTTGTCTAATATCTTGTATTGTTTTACACAAATCCTCTTTATCCCAACTTGGACGAGAAAGAGGATCTCTAATTAGTAATTTTTTTATAAAAGCACACATTGCATCCGGAGTGTCAGATGGAACTTTTTGTTTTGCAACATCTCCACCAAGTGCATAAATCATTGTTGCACCTAAACTGTAAAGATCAGATTCTGGAATTAATGGTCTTCGAGCAATTTGCTCTGGTGACGCAAAAAACGGAGTATAACCTTCAACTTTAGAATCAGAGGATGGCCTTATTGTTGAAAGCCCGAAGTCAACAAGAACGATATTGTGGGTTTCAGGCTGAACAATAATGTTCTGAGGTTTAACGTCCCCGTGAACAACACCATTAAAATGAAGATATTTTAAAACATTTAAAACTCGCTCAGTTATCCAAGCAACGTGTTCTGGATCAAGGCCTTCAACTTTTTTAATAATATGACTAATAGTTGGTCCTGGAATATAACTCATAACAAGTGCAGGACTTCCGTCTTCAAGCTTAAGAATATCACGCATTGCAGGAAGACCAAAGTGTCTTAAATCCCAAATTGACGCTGCTTCCTTTAACAAAAGCTCTTCATCTTGTGGAGAAATATAATGGCCATGTTTAATACAAACAGGAGCTCTTAAATGAATCTGTTCACCACGATAAGTGCAACCAAATCCGCCTTCAGCAATTTTATCTAGAATTCTATAATTTCCAACTATTTTTCCTTCAAGATTAAATTTTTTATCATCATAATCTTTACGTTTTTTATCATCCAGTAATATTTCTTTAGCTTCATTTAAACTCATTGCAACTCGAGTTTCACCACTGACATCTGGATGATACTCTTGCATCAATGTTTTATATGCCGCTTTAATTACAGAACTTCTAGCTTTTGGACTAACTTCAAGTATATTATAATAGTCTACTAATATGTTCTTAGCTGCCATGTTTCCCCGCCCCGCCTAATTTTTTGCAAATATCTCTACAGTCAAACTCAATTCAATAAATATAGATTCAACTGAAAAGTCAAACTTTTCATAATCAACTAAAACAACCTTAAACTCGGCCTAGCTTATCTTGACCATCAATTTTGACCTCTGATAATTTGTTATACTATGATAGAATAGACTCTAATATATATCTAACGTACTTATTATCTATACAAAACGTTTAGTACATATTTAGCGAAAAGTTTATAAAATCCAAACGCTCATCCTATAAACTATGCAAGTAAGAAAACTAGTCAAAAGTGGAGAATCATCTTTAGTTACAGCTATACCTCAAGACTGGCTTAAAAAAAATAAACTTAAAGCTGGAGATCTAGTTTATTTTAACGATCAAAATAACTCATTAGTTTTACAAGCTGAAGAAAAAGAAGAAAAAGCCCCTTCACAAGAAATAGTAATAAACATTGATGGAAAAGAAGAAAAGACTATATACAGAGATATCAATGCAGCATATCTTGATAATTATGACTTTGTAATAATAAAAGGAAAAGAAATAACAAAACGATCAAAAAAAATTAAGAGTTTTATCAGCGATTTGGTTGCATTAGAAGTAATGGAAGAATCAACTGATAAAATAGTTGCAAAAAACTTTCTAAACATAAAAGACTTGGACATAAAACTACTAATCAGAAGAATGGATAATATCACTAGATCGATGATAATAGATCTAAAACAAGCGATAACGGATAAAGAAATCGGAGAATCTGTTGTTGCAAGAGATCTAGATGTAAATAGAGTTAATTTTCTCGTCCTTAAAATATTAAAAGTTGCAAATAAAAATAAATCCTTATTCAACTATATCGGAATTGCAGAATCAGACTTATTAATGTATTGGGACTTAAATGTTCATTTAGAAAAAATTGCTGACAGAGTAAAAAATATGGCGACATTAGTACAACCATTAAATAAAAAAGAAGCAGAAGAGTTTCTAGAAATATTTAATAAAATAGATGATATGTATAAAGAAGGAATGACTGCTTTTTATGAAAACTCAACAAAAAAATCAGATGACGTTTGGGCAAAAAGAATTTCGATAGGAAATGCATTACAAAAATATCTAAAAACAAACCCGACATTTTATGAAGCTCAATTAGCAATCAATTGCTTTACCATGATCTCTTATATAAACGATATTGGAAGAATAGTCAGATATCATAGCTAATTATTCCTCTTTTTTCAATAATCAAAAACAAACCATACTAAAATGTTAACTATAAAAACCAAATTAAAGGAATTTAAAGGGAAAGGAATTGGATTAGTTGCAGATAAAAATATAAAAAAAGGCACAGCAGTCTGGACATATAGTCAAATAATTGATATTTTTGTAAAAAATAAAGATATCCCAAAAGAATCAGCAGATTTCTTCGAAACTTACGGAGTCAAAAGAAAAGGCGGATTTTTTCTAAATTTAGACAATGCAAGATTCATTAATCACTCATTTAAACCGAATACAAAAAGCCTGGGTCATGAAGAAAATAACATCGCAATAAAAAACATAAAAAAAGGAGAAGAAATAACTATCAACTATGAAAAAATAGAAGGTCCAATTGATTTTAAAGCTAAATAATAATTAATTCAAATATCAATAATACTAAGACTAGACAATTAAAATTATCCCCGTATACAAATAGCAATCTACCTAGCTTTAACAGAGTTTACCTTGCTAGGATCTAAATAATTAATTGCATGATTACAACCATCAGCATAACTAAGCATTGCTTGAATTGTCACAGAAGCTGCAAATAAATCAGGATTATAAGAACCTAAAAGAAAAGTACATAAAACATTTCCCGCAACTCCAATTGCTTTTTTTTGCAGCACATACATATTTTCCAATCTATCCACATCGTTAACTTGTCTATCAGAACTTACTAAATCAGTTTTTGATTCTAGTATGGAACTCACTAACCTTGCGGGAGCAATAAACCCTTTAGCTACATCAGTAAATGCTAAAATAACATAACTCCTTAAATCATTCTTCTCTGTTATAGAAGAGTTTCCAAAATCAACATTTCCATCACTAAACATCTTTTACTCCTTTACTCATAAATATATAAACAATTAATCATTCAATATAACAAAAATAATTCACTATTTCCAACAATCACTTAATGCGCTTTAGCAATATATACAACATGCTTTGCTTTCTTGCCACAGATTGGACAATCACAGAATACTTCTTCGTTTTTATTGAACCATTCTCCTCGAACATATGCACCAATATCTTTTTCAATTACTTTAGCGCAAGTCTCGCCATCTAGTTCAGTTGAACAAAATGAAGTTCTTACAATCATGTTTTTGTTTATTGCGTCTCTAATTTCATCAACAGTTTTTGCATCAACTGTTAAACTTTTTATTTTTTCAGTTGCTTTGTTTCGCAAGTTTTCAGTAAAAGTATTCTTGATATTAACTAAATGACTTAGTACATCAGCATCTTTAATAAATTCTTTAGCACCTAAATCTCTTCTATAGATTGCAACACTGCCTTTTTCTACATCTTTAGGACCAACTTCTATTCTTATTGGAACACCTTTCATTTCCCAATGATTGTATTTAAATCCAGGAGAAGTTTCTTTTTTATCATCGAATATAACTGTAAATCCTTCTGACTTAAGATCAGTAATTAATGCATTACATTTAGCTAAAACTACATCAATTTTATCTTTAATAAAAATAGGTACAACTACAATTTCAACTGGAACAACATCCCAAGGTAAAACTAATCCTTTATCGTCTCCGTGAAATGTAATTAATGCACCATAATTTCTAGAATGACATGGACCATAACAAGTAATCCAACCAAATTTAGTTTGTTCATCTTTATCTAAAAACTTAACATCAAACGCTTTTGCAAAACCTTGCCCAAGCATATGAGTTGAAGGTAATTGCAAAACTTTTCCCGAAGGTAATAAAACATCTGCGGCATAAGTATTTACTGCTCCAGCAAATTTATCCCATTGAGGTCGCTTAAAGAAAATATGAGGCATTGCTAATTTAGTATAAATTAATTTATGAGTAGTTTCCATATCTTCTTTTACTTGAGCATAAGCATCTTCTTCAGTAGCAAATACATCATGTGCTTCCGACCAATGCAATTCTCTAGTTCTAAGGAATGGTCTAGTCATCTTAGTTTCATATCTATAAACACTACAAGATTGATATCGCTTAAACGGCAAATCATTGTAACTTTGAATCCACTTTCCATACATATCATACAGAGCAGTCTCAGAAGTTGGTCGAAGAGCAAGTCTTTCTTCAAATTTATCATCGCCAGCTTGAGTTACCCAAAATACTTCTGGAGTAAATCCTTTAACGTGATCTGCTTCTCTATGAAAATTACTTTCAGGAATAAGAAGCGGCATAATTAATGGTTCATGACCGTTTGATTCAAGTTCAGCTTCCCACATTCTAGTTATCTTTCTAATACTTTTAACAGCCCAAGGCATATAAACTGGAAAACCCTTAATATTATATCTAATATCTGCTAATTCTGCTTTTTTCATTAGCTGAGTAAACCACTCACTAAAATCTTCATCTTTCTTTACAGTTATCTTTGCATCGGTTTCATTATCTGCCATAGATTAAGATAGAAATAGATAGATTATAAATATTACTATAAGATAAAATTAGCACTCAAAAAAGAAATAAACTAAAAAATAAAACATAACTAGATAAGTCTAACGAAGACAACGAACATTTCCTGGCGAACCACCATATTTCAAATCATTATTATAATCACTAGCTAAAATATGATAAAAATACGCCATAAAGGTGCCTGACTCTGTACTAGACCAATAATAGTTAAAACTAAATCCTGGAATGCTAGCATCATGTGCCTCAACTAATTCATTTTGAGCTGGCAAATACCAATCACTATGCCCAGATTCAGTTAAATTTGCACAAATATCTGCTGCTGGATAAGTTCCTGCTAAACTTGCAAGAATTGCTGTGTTATAAGAGCCATTAATCAAACTTGTTGCTGTAGTATCGATATACTCATCAGACCAAGACATCGAACCTTGTTCAGTTGACCAACAATCAGAATCATTAGCCATATGACTACAATTATCAACTACAACCTGAACAGAGCTAACATTACCATAAC
>CAZKZU010000013.1:0-41552 GCA_964557345.1 uncultured Methanosarcinales archaeon | reverse complement strand
TTAATGGAACAGCGACGAACGCATAGTGAGGAGCGTTGTGACCAAAGTGAGCGCTAGCGAACTAAAACCAGCTAGGCGAATTGGCAGTATACTTTTATCAATGAAGTGCTGTAAAGAAACATAATTATTTCTATTATTTAATCAATCCGTTTAGTCTCAATACTAATAGCTTTTCTATTAACTCTGATATCTCGTGGGCATTCTTCAAACCCTAGTTTGAATTTCTCAGCAACTCTAACTATTTTCAGTTTATCTTCTTCATTCTCAAATTCAGCTAGAACTATCATATTTAATTTATGACTTTTATTTAATACTTTTATTTTTATTTGTTTAAGTTCATCAATTATCTTTAAACTAAGTGTATTTATTTTTTCAACTCTATTTTGCAAACCAGATATTTTTGTAATAATATTTGCAGGAGTTAATATTTCAAGGGAATCTTTTAATTTCAATTGACTTTCTAAAATATCATTGATCTGATTACTATTAGTAGCAATAAATCCTCCGCTTTGATTATTCAGAGGTTTCCATCGACCAAAACTACAAACAATTACATCTCCACAAATCAGATTTTTTTCAGAAATACTCCCGCAACAATCATTAACAAGCAAACATTTCTTCCGTTTACAGATTTCATATATTTCTTTCATTGGTTGTTCATAGAAATATCCGCTCAAAGAATGCATAATTAACATCGATTTATCATCAATTTGACTCTCCAATTCAGAAAGATCAACTTTACAATCAGTTGTTTTCAATCTAATAATTTCCATCTTAGACTTTTCGGCATTCTGAGGATATGTAATCCATCCGCCTTCAGAAGTCATAATGCATTTAGTTTTTCCAAGAATTTTTGCAACTTCAAATGCAATTTTAATAGATTCGTTGCATCGTTTAGTAAGAGTAATATTTTCAAATCCAGTAATATCTTTAACATTACTTTTAATTTCAGAATATGTTTTCTCTAATTCAGGATTAATTTCTAAAGTCATACAATTGTAAATTAATCTCTCTTTAAAGATTTTATTATTAGTAACCCTTTTATATCGAAAAATATTCCCTTTAGCATGAAAAATTATTTGAAAGGTATTGGATTAGCATTTCTTATAGGAGCTACTGCTCTATCTGGCTGTAAAAAGACAACTTCCTTTCCCTCATCTTCTTATTCCTCATCCGATACAAACCTTCTAAAAATTGCTACTTTTAACATTCAAAATTTTGGTCATAGTAAATTAAGTAAGCCAGAAGTTGTAGATACTTTAGCAAATATAGTGACTAATTTCGGTATAGTTGCAATACAAGAAATAGAAGGAAATGATGTACTTGAGAAATTTATTACAAAAGTAAACGATAAAATGGAAGGAAGTTCGCTAAAATATTCCTATATTCAAAGTGCGCCTCTTGGTGGAAATCAAAAAGAAAGATATGGTTTTATATATGATTCATCTGTTATTTGTTTAAGCAATGCCGTATCAACAGATGCAAATAATGCATTTGTAAGACCTCCTTTTATTGGCTATTTTAAAGCTGGCAAATTTACTTTTGCACTTGCAACAATCCATACACAACCAAGAAACGCAACTTCTGAAATTAATGCTTTACCGAATGTTAGACCCAACATATCTGAAAAAGACTTAATTTTCTTAGGGGACTTCAATGCTGACGGAGGATATTTTTGTGAAAGAAAAAGAAAAGAATGGCCTGGTTTTAGTTGGATAATTCCTGATTCATTTGATACAACTCTTGCAAATTCAGAAAATACTTATGATCGTATTGTTATATCCGATTCAACTAAAAAAGATTATGCTGGGCAAGTAGGTGTTCTTAGAGCATTCTCCTCAAAACAAGTCTCAGACCACTATCCAGTTTGGGCTACATTTTATAGAAATAAAGATAGCGATTAGATAAGATTTACGACTATTTTTAGAGTTAATTATTTACTTGAATCCTTCTCCCTGGCGCTCTCGTTTGGTCTACGTAATCTTTATAAACCGATGTAATTTCCGTAAAAGATATGGCAATATCACAATTAAAAAGTAATAGAAAGGCATCTGGTGGAAGATACAAAAGAGTTTTCTCCAAAAAGATGGCTAATTTAGGTAGTTTACCAGCTATGACTAGACTAGGCCCAGATAAGGCAACTAGTAAAAGAGTAAGAGCAGGAAAAATCAAAACTTTATTATTAAACGCAGAAAAAGTTAATGTTGCAGATCCTAAAACTAAAAAAGTTAGTGTTGATTACATAAAAACTGTTTCTGAAAATAATGCAAACCGAAACTACGTAAGACGTAACATTATCACTAAAGGTGCAATTGTTGCTCTAAAATCTGGAAAAAATGCAAAAATTACTTCTAGACCAGGTCAAACTAAAGTTTTAAGTGCAGTTCTAGTAGAATAAGTTTATTTTTCTATTATTTCTTTATATTTTATTTTTAATCTCTCTTGTTATCTTTTCTCAGCAGTCTTAACTTTGTCAATAATGATATTTAAGTTAAATCAACTAGACGGTTAACAGTAAATAAAGTCATCAGAATATATAATGAGCCCTTAATTAAAGTAAAATAATAAAAAAAATAAAATAATATGTACTTAATAGAATGCATCTTTGTTTTTATTTTTCTTTTTTTAAATCTTTTTAGCTTTAACTTTAGGTTTATATTTTGTTTTTAATTTTTTAATTCTAGCTGCTTTTGCCGCTTTAACTAATTTATCAGCTTCTTTTTGAGCCTGTTCTAATTCAGCTACTTCTCTTTCGATTTCACTAATGTCGAACTTGTTCTTCTTTTTTGAAACAGTTTTAGTCTTAACCTTTTGAACATTTGTTGATTTAGCTTTTTTAGGAGTTGTCTTTTGTATTTTAGCTTTTTTAGATTTTACTTCACTAATCATCTCATTAGCTTCTTTTTGTGCATGTTCAAGTTCATCTACTTCCTTTTCAAGTTCTTCAACAACATTTTTTGTTTTGTAAAGTTGTAAATTTCTAAATACGATTATAAAACCAATAAATGCTAAAGCAACCATTCCATATAGATAGTAACTTCTATAGTAAGAAATTAATAGTAATCCATCAAGTGCAGACAATGCAAACAATTGTAAAAATACTTTAGTTGTCCAGCTTTGTGATTTAACTGATCCGTACGCTCCAACTAAGAAAATAATTAATATACACGGTATCAATACAAGTTGAGATAAAAATAGGTTTCCGTTTAGTTGTCCTAGTATCTTTCCTAGTATTAAGAATATTGCAGCTGATAGTACAAACACTGCGTAGTAGAATTTGCTTTCTTTCATATATGAACCCTCACTACAAGGTGCTAAGTACCTCAAATATTTAAATGTTTCTATTAATAAGTGGTATTTTCGAACATAATCTGTGCTAGAATTCATATCTAAATTTAGTTAAACAAATATCTATATTAGATTTGTTATAAAATTTAAATCGTAACAGAATACAAAACTTAGAATTCTTCCATTGAAGTTAATGATGTTAGTAATCCTTTTTTCTTCAAAAATTCAACTTGATTTGGTCTATATTTGTAAACAACATCTCCTTTCTCGTCGCCACCAAATTCCCACGGCTCAATAATTAGAATATCTTTCTCTCTTACCCAAAGATTCTTTTTTAATCTTCCAGGGATTCTGCAAAGTCTTGTTTTACCATCAAAACACTTAACAACCATTCTGCTCCCGCCAACTCTTTGTTCTACAACACCTAAAGTTTCTAAATCTCTTGGAAGTCTAACTCTTGTGACTTCTTCTGCTGGCTCTGAGCTAGTTGGTTTTTTTTTCGGTCTAAATTGCATAATAGCTATGAAACAAAAGTCATTTATAAGCTTTTAGGTTGATATTATGATATTAGGTTGATCTGAATACATTCTCAATCATAGTATACTGCCAATTCGCCTTTCTTCTTTTTGTCGGCATTCGCCTGTCTGTAGTCGCTACGCTCGTCACTATGCGTTCCTCGCTGCTCCATTTATGTCTACGTCCAAATGGCTCATAGTCAGGCAGTATACTATTATTTTCTTTTCTTAATGCACTAAAAATTGAAACAATGAATAATAAAACTTATAAAATCAGTATAAGAGTATAGATAAAAAGAGAAACATGTTAATAAAATCAAAAAAAGGTCAGGTAGAAGAACAATTTAATTGGTTGTTTTCAATAATTGCAGGAGGAGTCATATTATTATTTTTCTTATTCGTTATAATGCAAATTAAATCAGCATCTGATGCTAAAATAGCTGCTGAAGTATTAAATAATTTTGATGGAGTTTTAACTGGAACTTTAGCAAGTCCGAATACTATAACAACAATCGACTCATCAAGCATAGTTTCTTTTGATATAAGTTGTGAATCTGATGGTACATCTGAACTTTCTGTTCCAAATTCTAAGTCTAAGCTAGATATTAATCAAAAAGTTGTTTTTGCTCCAGGCAGACTTCAAGGAGAATTACTTTATTCATATGTAAAGCCAATTTATGCTCCTTTTTACATTGGAAATGCATTACTTGTAACTGACTCTGAAACTTTCTTTATTTTTTATGATCAAAATAAAAGTGATCCCTTATTAAATAAATTATATGATTTGTTACCAGAAAATATCTCTAAAACAAAAGCTGCAAGATTAGACCAAGAGAGATTCAAAAGTTATAGAAGACTGATTATAATTTCAACTCCTTCTATTTACGCTCAAAGAGATTTAGCTGAAAGAAAATTTCTAGCTTCCAAAAAATTAAGTTACAATGAATTATTATTTAAAACAAATTCTTCCACTGGATACTTATCTAACATTGAATTCAACACCTGGGATAATGGAAAAGTTACTCAATTTCCTAGAGCAGTTCAAATTCCCTCTGAAAATTTATATGACTATTTGACTTTTATGATGTATAGTGAGAATTTAGATTATTATCAATGTAGTTTTGAAAAAATTAAACAGAAAACAAGAATAATCTCTCAGATTTATGCAAAACGTGCTGAATATTTATCTGTCGATGCAACACAATGTTCGGGTGCTTTATATTTAGCTGCTAAAGCCTCTTTTTTAGCAATGTCTACAAGCGATGATCCTTTGAGTTCATCATCCGTGACTGCCTTAAAAGATGTAAATCAAAATTTACTTATTTCATCATGTCCGTTAGTGTATTAGAACTAATTAAATTATAATATAAATAAAAATTAAAAAATCACAAAAACAATTAACCAATATGAAAACAAAAACAAGAAACTTCAATTTCGAGAAAGCTAAATACAGAAAAGCTCAAGTGAAAATCTTCGAATCTATTGCTGTTCTAATTATGTTTGTATTTCTAGTTGCAATCGGAGTTAAATTTTATTCAAATACTCAAATGGCTTCTTTAGAAGAAGCGCAAATAAAATTTTCAAGATTAGATTCGGTAAAAACTTCTATAGTTCTATCGAACATGCCAGAACTAACTTGCAGTTTTGAAGCAGTTTCAGATAGATTATGTGTTGATTTATATAAAATTCAGGCCTGGAATGAACTAATGAATAAAAGTGTTCAATTCAAAGATTATTATTATGGTCAGCTAGGTGAAAGTAAAATTATAATTGATAGAGTTTATCCCGATAGGAAAAATTTTACAATTTACAATAATCCTCCTAAGAGAAATAATTCCAACTCTGATTTTTTAATGGTTCCAACGACAATATATAGTCCTTTAACTAAACAAGGACAATTAGGTATTATTAACATAAAAACTTACTACAAATAAAGAGTACATAGAATGAAAAAACAAAAAAACAAATATTCAACATGTTCGAAAAAATCTCAATCTGAGATATTAGGCTTTGCTATGGTTATGATTTTAGTAGTTGTTGGATTAGCAATTTATGTACGATTCTCTTTAACTCAAACTGAACCTGACTATGTGAATGTATTTACAAAAAATCAACTTCCTTTATATCTAAATAATGCAATCTTAGAAACAAATGTTCCAGAATGTTATGGTGAAAAAATTTCAAAATTATTAATTAGATGTGCAGAAGGAAAAAATTTTGTATGCACTCAAACTCCTAATTTATTTGGCAATGCAACAAATGTTCCAACAACCGCGTGTGATGCAAGTAAATTAATAATAACTCAAGCGTTAAATATAACTTTAAACAAAAACGATTTCCAGTATAGATATTATGTTTATACAGGTAATGATTATACTAAAAATAATTTATTTAATGTTTCTAACACGAGAAACTTTTGTAGCAATATGAACATTCCTCATCCAGGAAGATTATTTTTTAGAACTGCAACAAATGAATTATTAAATGCAAAATTAGATATTTGTTATGATAGATAAATTAATTGATTGTATATTGCTTATAATACAAAATGAAACACAACATAAAAGTCACAATCTTCGTAATTCTTTTATTTCTTATTGCACAACTAATCGGATTAAATATAATTTCTAAATATGTAAACATTGATCAAACTTCTAAAAGTGAGACTACTGTGATGAATGATTTAGGCGACGGTTTAACTCCAAGTGCCGACATGCTTGCAAACAAATCTTATTCCATAAAAGATATTTGGACTTCTATATACTTCATTTTGTTAATAATAATTGGAACTTTAATATTGTTGCTTTTAATTAAACTTAAGCTACATTCCTTATGGAAATTTTGGTTTTTCTTTGCAGTATTTATAGCAATGTATAAAGCAATATATCCTTATTTTTTATTCACAAATAATTTTTCTATCGATCCACTTATAGTAGTAGTCATTATCGCAGCAACACTTGCCTATTTCAAAAACAAACAAATTTGGCTTCATAATTTTGCAGAAGTTCTTCTATACGGAGGAATCGCTGCAATATTAGTTCCTATGTTGAATTTATTTTCAGTGTTCTTTTTATTATTATTAATATCTATTTACGACATGTACGCAGTATGGCATTCAAAACATATGATAACTCTTGCGGAATTCCAATCAGGCGAACATATGTTTGCAGGACTTGACGTACCATATTTAAAAGATGAAATCGTATTAAAGAATATAATAGATGACAACTTGGATGTTGAAAAATCCTTTGATAAAGAACCTGCCCCAGATTCTTCTTTATCTTCGTTTTCAAAGTCATCAAAATCAGTAAAAATTACTACAAAAACAGAAACCTGTAAAAAATTAGATTCGCCTCCAGTCCATATCAATCACGCAATTCTAGGTGGCGGAGACATTGCATTTCCTCTAATATTCGCAGGAGTAGTATTAAAATATTCTGCAAGTTATCCACTAGCATTAATAGTAGTTTTAGGCTCAACAACAGCATTAGCTCTTTTATTCTTCTTCAGTAAAAAGGGTAGATATTATCCTGCAATGCCTTTCATATCATTAGGATGCGTATGTGGATATTTGATAACGCTTTTATTCTAACTGTTCTAATTTTATTTAGATTATTCTAAATTTACTCTGATTATTTAAATCATTGCTGGTAACAAACTATATAAATCCAATTAATGACAGTATACTAAAAAGAGATACGAAGTTTAGTATAAAAGAGGTAAGAGAATGGTTGAAAAATATAATTTAAGTAATTTAGATCTTAGTTTAGGTAAAAGAACAAGACTACACAGACTTTTCTATGAATATGGTCCTGCTAATGGAAATTTAATGATACTTCCAATTGATCAAGGTTTAGAACATGGTCCAATTGATTTCTTAGATAATCCGGCATCAGAACATCCATTATTTCAATTCGAGCTTGCACTAAAAGGTGGCTTTTCTGCAATTGCAGTTCACATTGGTTTAGCTCAAAAATATTATGCAGCGTACGCTGGAAAAATCCCTTTAATTTTAAAAATAAATGGAAGAACTGGAATACCTTCAAATGATTTAGCATTTTCTCCACTAGACGCATCTGTATTAGACGCAGTAAAACTTGGTGCTGATGCGGTAGGTTATACTTTATTTGTAGGAAGTCCTGCTCAAGATAAAGATATTGCTCAACTAGCAAAAGTTAGAGAAGACTGTGACAAATACGGAATGCCTTTAATTGTCTGGGCGTATCCAAGAGGTTCAGCTGTAGATAAAAAAGGCGGAATTGATTCTTTGTATGCAGTAGATTATGCTGCAAGAACTGCTCAAGAACTTGGTGCAGATGTAGTAAAAGTAAACTTCCCAATGCCAATCAACGACGCCTGTCCAAAAGAATACCAAGAAAAATGTGGTAACTGGGACATGCCAAAAAGAATTGAAAAAGTAGTAAGTTCTGCAGGAAGATCATTTTTAATTTTCTCAGGCGGAAGCAAAATCTCTGAAGAAGAATTATTACAAAGAGTAGAAATGGCAGCACAACAGGGCGCATTTGGTGCTATATTCGGTAGAAACTTATGGCAAAGACCATTTGATGAAGCAATGGCATTAGCAAGTAAAATAAGAAATGTAATGCTAAAATATCCTAAGTAGATTATTGTTAATATATATTTTTTTATTTTCTCTTTTTTTTCTTATCTTCAATTTCTTCAATCAACTCAACTTGATTAGTATGCGCTTCTGATAAAGTCAGAAATAAATCTTGAAGTGGATGCGATTTGCTTTTTTCTTTGAGTGTATTGTATTTAGTAATTAGCTTTTTCTCAAATTTTATTGTCTCAGATTTTGCAGAATCTAATTTTATTTTAACATCTCTTTGCGATATAATATAATCATGAATTTCTGTTTTAAGATTAACAACTTCTTCAATTTCTTTATTTTTTAATTCTTCGGTTTCAAATCCGTCGATATCTACAAACTTTTTATTCAATACTCCGATAAAACTTTGAATTAACTCATCATAAACTTTCTGATTTTTTTCTTGAGTTTCAAAATATAATTCTTTACTAAATTTATTATTCATAAGAAGATATATTTTATGCTGCTCTGCTTCAAGTTCTTCTAAATAAAAAATAAACTCCTTGAAATTATTAAACGTTCTTTTTTTCTTAAAATAATTGAAAAATATCATTATGTTTTCTAAACTATCTCTCTTTTATTAATTTTTGTTTTTATTCAGATTACTATAATTACTATTAACCAATGATTACTTTTTAGTGAGTAAATATGGCTAAATTTGATTTTAATATAACTATACTCCTCATAAAAATCGAAATACTTATAACTACACATAAAAAAATATATGTAAAGCAATGTACTTATTATAATGTCAATTATAAGAATGATTACGCTTTAATAAATAAATCAAAATATAACTAAAAAAGGTACGAAAGAAAATGGAAAAAAAATATATAACAACTGATGGAAATACTGCTGCTGCAAATGTGGCTTACGCTTTTAGTGAAGTCGCTGCAATTTATCCGATTACTCCTTCTTCAGGAATGGGAGAATCCGCTGACGCTTGGTCTGCAAAAAATAAAAAAAATATGTTTGGCGATGTACTAAAAGTAGTTGAAATGCAATCTGAAGCTGGTGCTGCTGGTGCAATTCATGGTTCATTATCAGTTGGAGCCTTAACTACAACTTTTACTGCCTCTCAAGGTCTTTTATTAATGATTCCTGTTATGTATAAAGTTGCAGGAGAATTATTACCGACTGTATTTCACGTTGCATCTCGTTCATTAGCTTGTCAAGCGCTTTCTATTTTCGGAGATCATTCTGATACTATGGCTGTTAGAAATACTGGTTTTGCATTACTTTGTTCTTCAAGTGTTCAAGAAGCACAAGATATGGCTGCAATTGCACACCTATCTACAATTGAAGCAAGAATTCCTTTTTTACATTTCTTTGATGGATTTAGAACATCACATGAAATACAAAAAATAGAAGATATAGATTATGCTACATTAAAATCAATGTTAAATGTTAAAGCATTAGAAGATTTTAGAAAAACAGCATTAAATCCAGAACATCCAATATCAAAAGTAGGAGCTCAAAACCCAGATGTTTATTTCCAAGGTCGAGAAACAGTAAACAAATTCTATGATGAAATTCCAGGTATTGTAACAAAATACATGAATACTTTTGCTGAAAAAACAGGAAGAGTTTACAAAATATTTGAATATATTGGACATCCAGAAGCTGAAAAAGTAATTATTGCAATGGGTTCTGGTGTAGAAACTATTGATGAAACTGTTCAATACTTAATTAGTAAAGGGGAAAAAGTTGGGGTTGTAAAGGTTAGATTATATAGACCATTTTCAACTAAAGATTTTGCTGCATGTATCCCAAATACTGTAAAAAAGATTGCAGTTCTTGACAGAACAAAAGAGATTGGAGCAACTGGTGAACCATTATATTTAGATGTTGTTGCAACAATTAAAAACGAATTAAAAAATGATGACGTAAGTATTATTGGTGGAAGATATGGTCTTTCTTCAAAAGAATTTACTCCTTCAATGGTAAAAGCAGTTTATGACCATTTAGATGGCGCTAATTTCCACGATTTTACCGTCGGAATAAATGATGATGTTTCATTTAAATCTATTCCAATTAAAGAACATATTACAACAGAATCTCATGGTGTAATTAAATGTAAATTCTGGGGATATGGATCTGATGGAACTGTAAGTGCTAATAAAAATGCAATTAAAATAATTGGAGAAAATACTCCGATGTTTGCACAAGCATATTTCTCTTATGATTCAAAAAAATCAGGCGGAACAACAATTTCTCATCTAAGATTTGGTCATCATAAAATTAAGTCGACATATCTTTTAGAAAGTTGTGATTTTATTGCACTTCATAATCCAGCATATATTGGAAAATTCGATATTCTTGAAGGTATTGAAGAAGAAGGAACATTTTTCATAAATTGTTCTTGGCCTGCTGAAGAAGTATTCAATAATTTAACTGCAGATATGCAAAAAACAATTATGGAAAAGAAAGTAAAACTTTATGCAATCGATGCGAGTAAAATTGCTGCATCAGTTGGACTTGGAAACAAAATCAACACAGTGATGCAAGCAGCATTCTTTAAAATCTCAGGAGTATTGCCGGAAAATGAAGCAATTCCGCTGATTAAAAGTCAAGTTGAAAAACAATTCAAACACAAAGGTGAAGAAATTGTAAAAATGAATTGGGCTTGTATTGATGCTTCGATTGATGCATTGAAAATTATTCCAATTCCATCTCAAAATTCAATGCAAAAATCTGCACCAATAATAAATTTCCTTCCAGAAAATGCCGATGCATTTACAAAAAATATTATTGAGCCAATAATGAGATTAAAAGGAGATCATATTCCAGTTTCAGCGATGCCGTTAAATGGTGCTGTTCCAACAGGAACTTCTCGACTTGAAAAAAGAGGAATAGCAGAAAAAGTTCCTTGCTGGCAATCTCAAAATTGTATTCAATGTGGACAATGTAGTTTTGTTTGCCCTCATGCGGCAATTAGAATTAAGCAAATTGCTCCTGAAAGTCTTGCAGTTACAAATGTTCCGTCAACATTTAAAACAATAAAATCAAATGTTGCATCAGTTGCAAGTAAAAATTATCAGTTTAAAGTTCAAGTTTATCCAGAATATTGTACTGGTTGTGGAGTTTGTGCTCAAGTATGTCCATCAAAAGTAAAAACTTTAGTTATGGTACCTATTGCAGAAGCAAGAGCTAATGGTGAAAATGAAAATCAAGATTTCTTTGACACTTTACCGACAATAACTGAAGGTGTTCCAATTGATTCAGTTAAAGGAACTCAGTTAAGAAAACCTTACTTTGAATTCTCAGGTGCATGTCAAGGTTGTGGAGAAACTCCTTATGTAAAATTATTATCTCAACTATTTGGTGAGAATATGATTATTGCAAATGCAACAGGATGTACTTCAATTTACAGTGGAACTTTCCCGACAATTCCTTATTGTAAAGATGAAAAAGGAAGAGGTCCCGCTTGGGCAAATTCCTTATTTGAAGATAACGCTGAATTTGGTTATGGTATGAGAGTTGCAGTTGATGCAACAAGAGATCAGCTAAAAGCAAATATGGAAAAACTTCTTGTTACTGGAACAACTGTTGAATTAGCAGCTGCATTACAAAAAATGCTTTCTCTTTGGGATAAAACAAATCAAGAAGCAAGAGATGCCGAATCTGAAGTTATGAAAAATCTTCCTGATGCAATGTCAAAAGTTTATGGTGAAAGCGTGTCTGTACTTCAAAAAATAAATGAACTTAAATATTATTTACTTGACAAAAGCACTTGGATTTTAGGTGGAGATGGTTGGGCTTATGATATTGGCTTTGGCGGATTAGATCACGTTCTTGCTCAAAATAAAAAAATAAGAGTTCTTGTATTAGATACAGAAGTTTATTCGAACACCGGTGGACAAGCATCTAAATCAACTCCTAGAGGGGCAACTGCTAAATTTGCAACAGCAGGAAAAGTTATGGGTAAGAAAAACCTTGGTTTAATGTTAATGTCTTATGGGCATATTTATGTAGCATCAGTTAACATGGGTGGAAATAAAGCTCAAGTTATAAAAGCATTAATTGAAGCCGAGAATTTCCCTGGGCCTGCAATCGTTATTGCGTACTCGCCTTGTATTGCACACGGATTTAACATGGAACAAAGTGAAGAGCACGGAAAAATGGCTGCACAAGCTGGTTACTGGCCCTTATATAGATTCAATCCATCTTTAGCTGCACAAGGAAAACCAACTTTCAATTGGGATTCTCAAGAAGCAACTGTGGCATTTAAGGATTTCTTACTTGGTGAAACAAGATATAAGGCATTAAAATTAGAATTCCCGAATTTAGCAGATAACTTATTCTCATTAGCAGAATATGATGCAAAAAACAGGAATACTGCATTTAAGAAAATATCTGACGACCAAAAAGCAGCTTTAGCTCCAAAAACAGAATCTGTTCCAACTACTGCTACAGCAACTAACGTAGATGCAACTCCTAAATAAGGAGATTTTTATTTTTTTATTTTTACTATTTAATTATTTTTAGGTATGATTTTTTTTGTCTTCAGTTATTCTTAATTAATGAAATACTAAAGTATACTGCCTGACTATGAGCCATTTGGACGTAGACATAAATGGAGCAGCGAGGAACGCATAGTGACGAGCGTAGCGACTACAGACAGGCGAATGCCGACAAAAAGAAGAAAGGCGAACTGGCAGTATACTTTAGAGACTCTTTTTCGTCAAATTATACAACATTATTTCAATTCACAATATTCTTAGGAAAATAATTTAGCTTAAATTCCTCGTATGCAATAAGTGTGTCTAGTTCTAGTATATTCTCACCAAAAACAGAATTAAATTCATTTAGTGCAATATGATATTCTTCAATAGATTTAACGCATATATACGCCATCATATTATATTTTCCAACACACTCAACCGCCCAAAGAACATGTTTATTTCTGTGAAGGAATTCTTTCAATTCACTTTTTCGTTTTTCAATGTCAGGTCCAAATTTAACTAAAATTGAGAATATAGAATATGAAATGCTACTATAATTAACAATTGGAACAAAACCTTTAATCAACTTGCTATCAAGAAGATTTTTAATTCTATATGCAACTGCATCCGCTGATAATTTAGTTTTTTCTGCAAGCTCATAATATTTAACATCTGCATTTTCAGCGAGAGAAAAGATTATTTTTTTATCTATTTCATCATATTTTAATTCGTCATTTATTAACTTTTCTTTTTTAGTTTTAATTTTTGAATCATTTCCCTCAATATATATTTCTTCGCTTTTCAAAAAAGAATCAGGAAATACTTTAGACACATAATAATTAGGAATTTGCAATATTTCATAATTCACAATATTTCCTTTGCAATCAGAAATTATTTCTTTTAATGTTTCTTGAAATTCACTTAGGCTTTTTGCAATCATTGCAATCTCGAACCTAAATCTTCCACTAAATTTAAGTAATGCCCTTACATTACTATGATTAGTGATTTTACTAACTATCTTTTTCTCTTCCTCGTCAGACAAATATGCGATCTGTAAAAGAACATGAAAATTAAGATATCCTAATTTATTAGCGTCAATTACTGCTCTGCAACCTTGTAATAGTCCTAACTCATAATATTTGTTTATTCTGTAGATAACTGCGTCTTTGCTTAATCCTGCTTTTTTTGCAATAATATTTTTTGACTCTCTGGCATTTTGTGCAAGTGCTCGCAGTATTTTTTTATCCTTCAAATCTAGCTTAAACGTGCCTTCTGCTTTCTTTGAACTTTCATACTTCATAATGCTATTATATCGTACATTATATATAAATATTGCGGAAAAAGCGCAAAAATAGCTCAAATATTTCTTATATTTAGAAAACTATGTTACTGTAGATACGAGGGATTGACATGAATGAAAATATAGCTAACGATGCAAATACAAATGAAAACTATCATTCAAATCTAAAACAAGTAGCAAATATTGCAAAGTATTTGATGCCTAAATTGCAATTTCATAATTGGAAACATTCTTTGCAAGTATACAAAGCTGCTACAAGAATTGGAAAAGCTGAAAATGTTGATGAGCACAAACTGTATTTAGTTAAAACTGCTGCATTATTACATGACGTTTTATTTCTTCCAAAAGACAAATATTGCGAGGAAAGAAGTGCTAAAACATCAGAATATATTTTGCAGAATTTAAATTATTCAGAACAAGATATATCTGAAGTTAAAACATTAATTTTGGCAACAAAAGTTCCACAAAAGCCAGAGGGATTATTGCAACAAGTACTTTGTGACGCCGATCTAGATAATTTAGGAAGACCTGATTTTTTTAGTTTGGGAGAGAAGTTTAGAGAAGAATTTGAGATTCCAAATAATTTGGATTGGTATAAGACAAATTTAGCTTTTATTAAAGGGCACACTTATTTCACAAAATCTGCAAAAATGATGAGAGATGAGTCTCAAAGTAAAAATGTTCAAGTACTAGAAGAAAAAATTGCAAAATATTTTTTATGAATGGAGGAAACTAAAATGGTTTGGAAAACATGGAGTGGTGCAGGAAGTTATAGAGAAACAGCATCAATTGAAACATTGCCAAAAAAAAGACAAGAGGGTAATATAATTGTAAATGTCGGAACTAAAAAAGAATTATCTGTTGAAAGAATTCCTAAAATAGATGATAACTTATTAGGTTATAATTTAGATGGAAAAAAAGTGCTGCTAAAAGTAGACAAAAATGATAGATTGTTTGATTATTATATTTCACTCCCTTTTACTAAAGGAGTAACTGAAAGAGAAACTGGAAGAACATTACTTATTATTGGAAGTAATTTACATCATATTGCTGCAATGCAATATCAATTTAATGGAGTGCTTTGGACAAAAACTGATTTACGCGAAGTAAAAACCCCGGTATTCCATCGAGTCTATTTAACTGATGGTTCGAATATAGATTCGAGGAATACCGGCGGTGCTCAAAATACGGCCCCTGCCGTTTTTGACAAGTACGGGGATTCAATAAGATGGATAAATGTTGGAGATACAAAAACAGGCTTCATTGGTTTGGATTATGACATGGGTGCAAAGCATAATGATGGCGTTGCAACAAATATTGCTGATGTTAAGTTTTTAGCACAAACTCTTTTAGATGCTGGCTATGATTCCAAGAAAAAGTTATATTTACTAAAACCTCCTTATATTGAAGAAAGAGTTGAAGGTAAAAAAATCCGATTAAGCGGAATTGAAACTTTAATAGATGCTGCAACAAAAAATCTGTTTATTTAGATTTTTGGGATTGAGAATTTATGCTTTAAAGTCGGGATGTTAAATTCAGAGCAATTTTTCATCTGAATTTTCAATAAACTTTATAAAACTCAAAGGAAATTAAGCATCGATGAATATGAATATCAGTAAAGTCTTTATTGTGATTTTAGCTTTTTCTATGCTTTTTCTAACAGCGTGTGGTGGAAGCGGTAGTTCACCAACCAATTATAGAACAGGTTCTCAGGCATTAGAAATGCAGCTTATTAATAGTGGAACTGAAGATGTTTATGTGGGCGATACTTTTGATATTTTAGTTGAGTATTTTAACCGAGGTACTTCTGATATAACTAATGGTGAATTTTTTGTAAGTGGCTATGATTTAAGTTACATGACGTTATATCTAGATCCTAAATATATAAATATGAATGGCAAAGATCAATATGATCCAACTGGTAGAAATTCTCAAATTTTATCAATTAAAAGTTCTCCAGTACGACTTCCTCAAAATTCCGATGAATTCTTACAGACAGTTAAAATAGTAGGTTGTTATGATTATACAACTTATGCAACAGCAACTATTTGTGTTGATTCAGATCCTTATAATAGAAGAGTTACTACAAATAAAGTTTGTACTATGAGTACAGTATCTCCAGGTAGCCAAGGTGCTCCAATAGTGGTTAACTCAGTTGAACCAATTGTAAGTAAAAATGATTTCAGATTAAATATTGAATTTTCGAATGCTAACAGCGGTATTGTATTCGATAGAAGCTTAAGCAACATGGACTGCTTTGCAAGTCTAGATAAATATAAAGATATGGATAGAGTAGACTTAACAAAGGTTGATTTTTCTGGTCACGTTTTAAGCTGTTCTCCAAGCAATCCTATTAGATTAATTGATGGGGTTGGAAGAGTTACTTGTGAATGTAAGAATTGTGTTAATGACTACATGGATGCGTTTAACACTCAAATAGCAATAGAACTAAAGTATGGATATAGGAATGAAATATTAAAAAATATCCGAGTTCTTAAGGATTAATCATAGTTTGATTTCTTTTGTCAATTTATTTTATAAGTCTATATTTGATATTTTTTGCATTTTTGACTTGAAATCAGGTTAATTTTTTGTTTGTATTTGAGAAGCGTCATTTCATATGATTTTTTTATCATATGATGTATGTCTTAAATCGTAGAAATCTTTATATACTACTTATACCATAGTGATTAACACATCTGTTAATCAGATGTAAGACTACGCGGGCTTTTGTACGGGGGTGCATAGCAACATGAAAGGAAAAAAACAGAAAATATTGATCGTGGATGATGAACCACACATAGTAAATCTTGTTAGATTAACTCTATCAGGAGAAAAATATGAAGTATTTAGTGCATATTCCGGCATGGAAGCGTTAGCTCTTGCAAAACAAATAAGACCTGATTTAATAATTTTAGATCTTATGATGCCTAATATGGATGGATATCAAGTTTGTGAAGAATTAAGAAAAGATTCTAGAACTATGAACACACCAATTATGATTCTTTCAGCAAAAAGTCAACTTGTTGATAAATTCAAATCTATTAACGTAGGTGCAGATGATTACATGGTTAAACCATTTGATCCTGAAGAACTAGTTAAAAGAGTTAAAGTAAACATGAGTTAATGTGAGTATACTGCTATTAGCAAATTATACTTTCCACGAGGGAGCCATCGATTCGGAAGATGGCTTAACCTCTCCTCTTTCTTAGTGATATTTATTTACTTTTAATTTCTCATTCGTTTTTATTCGTTTATCAGTTTAATTTTCAAAAACCAATCAAGCAAAAATAATACTATCTTGTTATGAGCCTATTTGACGTAAGTATAAATAGAGCAGCGAGGAGCGAAAGCTACGAGCGTGGCGACCAAGGTGAGCAAAGCGAACTAATACAAAATGGGCGAATTGATAGTATTATTTTTGCAAAAGAAGTGTAGCAGTTAGAATAATCCATCATAACCCTTAAATATAAGTTTTCTTGCCATGCTGTTATGAAGTTCATAGGATTTGTAGATTTGCATCAGGATATTAACGAATTAATGATATTAAAGTCCTATAAAGACCAGGTTGATTTCTATTTATGCTTAGGTGATTTCACAATTTTTAATAGCAATCTTAAGGAAATGCTATCCCTACTAAACAGTATTGGAAAGAAAGTGTATTTGATTCATGGAAACCATGAAGATGAATCTGACATAAAAGAATTAATTGCTGATTATAAAAATGTAGAATTTGTACATAAACAGCTTGTTGATATAGATGGAAAGCTTTTCATATTTTTTGGTGGTGGCGGATTTTCATTAAGAGAAAATGCATTTAAACATCTAATTGAAAAAAACAAAGACAAAATAGAGAAATATAAAGACATCATTCTAGCAACTCATGCCCCTCCTTTTGGAACTGCATTAGATTCAATAACTGAAGATTGGCATGTGGGAGTAAAGGATTTTACTGACTTCATATTGAAACATAAACCTCTTTTAGCAATTTCAGGACACATTCACGAATCTTATAAACAAAAGCAAGTTATGGGAAAAACTCTCCTAGTAAATCCAGGCGGAGATGGAGAGATATTCGAGATAGGTGACGATTGATTAGTATATATTTGTACTAGTATCAAAATACTTTATTATGTTTAATCATTAAAAAAAAGGATTATTATTTTTTATTTATCATTTTCTCAAATGCTACTTCTCCAAGAGCCATTTTAGATTTAACTTTAAAACTTTCTTTGAATTCTTTAAAAAAAGCAATTTTATTATAGTAAATATTTACGCCTGCTATAAAAATCATAGTTATAATTGAACCAAGTCCTGCTAAAGCCATATCTTTTTGTGCATCCCAAACGTCTCCTTGTGTTCCTAAATATGCAACACCTAAATCTCCTCCAAATATTACTGCAAATCCCCACTCAATTAATTCAAAAACACAACTTAATGCTAATACTAGTTCAACTGGAATCCAAAATCCCCAAAATCCTTTTGCGTCAGCTATTCTTCTAAATATCTCTCTCATAGGGTATGCCCAAAGTAACCCAAAAGAAAAATGAACTAATCGATCAAAATGATTTCTACTCATATTAAAAAAGTCGCTCATCCAATAACCTAATGGAACTTCTGAATATGTATAATGTGATCCCATTACATGTAAAATTAAAAATAAGAAAATTAAACTATAAGATACTTTTGAAAATTCAAACCATTTATGTGCGAAAAAAATAATTATGATAAAAGGAATTACTAATGCATTCTCTGAAATCCATCCATCCAAATATTTAGCATTTATTGCTATTAAAACCCAATACGCTAAAAAAACTATAAACAGTATTATGGAGTATCTATCTCTGTGTTTCATTTGACCATATATATACATCAATCCCAAAGAAAAAATCAATGTTATGATGAAAATAGGCCAAACTCCTAGTTTTAGTGGAATATTAATTAGTCCTCTAGCAGGAACTGAAAGACTAAACGCAGTCGTTAACCCAACAAAAACAGTTATGCTTGAAAGTATGAATAATGATAGCTCAGCAGTTCCTTTTTGTGTAAAATAAATAAAACATGCTAACGAAACACCTGCTGTAATCAATCTCTCGAATATATTTAAATTAAAGCTTACTCCTAGAAAATAAAATATCAATCCTGATATTAAAGTGGAAATAATTGTTTCAGGAACAGGCATACTGAATTTATTTTTCATACATAGACTATTTGATTTATTATTTTTAAATATATCTAATTTCAACATATTAAGTTACTGAAATTTTACTTACCAATAAACCAATAATGAATATTTATATATACCAAATAAATTCTTAAAAAAACAATGACTATTGAAAGAACTCCAGTTAATGTTGCAGTAATTAACAGTCGTTTACTTCTCATAGTGAGAATAAATAAATCTTGGGATCTTCTTGGAGGAAGGCCAGAAGGTGGAGAAGAAGATATATCTTGTCTAGTAAGTGAAGTAGATCGAATTCTTCCCGGAACTGTATTAAAAAATTATGTTTTTTACAAAGACTTGGAAGGTAAAACTCCTGATGATGGAAAAATATTAAGATCTAAATTATACTTAGCAGATTTCATATCTCAAGGAAGATCTCCTGTAAATAAGAATCTAGGTGCAAGAGATTGGGATTGGATTTCTCATTCTACAGATAAACCATTAACTATAATAACTAGATTAGCAGTAGATTCTTTGTATAACGACAGATATCTTATTTAGACATTCCGTTGATTTATTCTTTTCACTATTGTTTAAATTTATTAAATCCAGATGTTTTATTTTTTTCATGGTACTTATCGATGATAAAGGAAATGCTCTTCAAGTAAATCCTGCTTTATTGCCTCTTGGCTTCGTATACAAAAGGTATTCTTGGAGAGATAAATGCTATTGTTATCACGTCATAAAAGGAAAAGAAATTATGCCTAATAATGAGGCAATGTATTTAGAAGTTCTTGTTGTTGATGATTTATATAAATGTTTTACTTCTAATTGGGCGAGCAAAATAGAAGCTGAATTTAAAAATGGAACTTACTTGTTATTGGATGAAAAAGAATTTGAAGAATTTAGAAAAGCGCACTCATTTACTATAAACCGTCTTAGAGAAAGTAAAAATATAGATGATTTTGTAAGAGACTGTTCTAGCGTAGACTTTTGTAAAGATAAACCTACCAAATCAATTTAAACCACAAAATATTCTCTTTTTGTTATGGCTATACAAATAAACAAAGGTTTAACTCCTTTACATTTAGGAATAATAATTAATGATTCTTACTTAGCTCCTCCTAGTCAATTTGCATTAGCATACCTTGCAACTCAATCTCCGTCTGAATTAGAATTAACTTTAGCAAAAGCAATTAAGAATATTTCCCAAGATAAAACTCCTTTAATGTTACAATATACAAAAAAAGGTTTTAATGTAGACACACTTCGAGATTTAGCAAAACAAAAATCAGGTTCTCAAAAAATAATTGATAAAACGGCATTAGTTCCAGTAAATCAAGATAATCAGTTATTAACTTTATCCTTAAATGAACAAGCATCATTTTTAATTGAATCACGAAGGTTAAGAGAAGAGCAAAAACCTTATTCAGTAAGAATTTATCATCCGTTTGATTTTAATTTAATGAGATTTTCAGGAGGAACTCCTTTTGTTGATACAACTCTTGAACGTGGAAATCATTGGTCAAGAGGAATGATTCATGAAAAAAGATATTTAGATTCTCTTCCTAAATCTGCACGAAATCAATACGAGAGAGAATTTCAGATTATTGATTATGCCAGAGCTTGTTCGTTGACAGGATTGGCTAAATTAGTTAAAGAAAAAAGCGTTCAAAAAATAGGAGGTAATTATACAGGAAATATTCCAACAGTTGCAATACCTTATGACTTCAGTAAACATCCCGAACTTGCAATTGAAACATTTTTATTATTATATTCTAAACCCAGTGCATTAAAAGAAGCTGGAGTAATTGATGCAAAAATAAAATCATCAACACTTAGTTTATCCGACGTTGACAAAAGGCTTCTTGGTAAAAATATTCTTTCAGATATTGCAAAACAGGAATTTGCAAAAGGAAACTTACAAAAAGGTGTTGCTATTCAATATAAAAGTTATCCGAATTATACTTGGGCAATTGTTCAAGCTTTAGAGGAGTATTTTTTCTCACAAGGCAGATTATTCAAAGGCTATTCTGAAGAATTTGTTGGCTCTTCAAAATACAGATCAACGTCTATAGTTTTTGATTTTCCCACAAAAAGTAGACAAGAAGATAAAGATATTAGTGTTCGAATTGTTTGCGATAATAATTTCGATTTACCTTATATATTATATAAAAATTTCGATTCTAGTAGTTACATAAATAAATGGCAACTTTTAGATAGAAATCCTGTTGGTATGATTAATTTTTCTCTTGAAAGACAAAGAGCTGATCCTAAAAAATGGAAAGATTTAGATTGGAGAACTGGTAGATATGCATTATGTACTATTAGAGAACCAAATGCTCAAATCCTCAATAGGGCTTCTGAAATATCTCGAAATATAAATGGTATTGGAATAAGTACAATAAATTTAAAATACAAGTATGTTCAAGCAATGCAATCAAGACTTTATTAAATATATCCAAATATTTTTGTTAAAAAGTGCTTTTCTTAAGCAGAAACTTTTTTCACTTTATTATTTAACTTTAATTCTTTAGCAGATTTATAATAGAAATATCCAATAACAGAGAATGTAACTACAGGACTAATCCATTGAGGAATATGAATTAAAAATCCTTCCATAACCATAATTAATCCTAAAAATAAAACGCTGTACATAGCGCCATTTTTCAAATATACATACTTTTGTACTCTTTCAATATTCCCTAGAGTTATTTGTCTAACTACTACTGCTCCAAGTCCATTTCCAATTAAAATCAATGGAACTGATAATGTAAATGCAAATGCTCCAAGAACACCATCAATACTAAATGACGCGTCAATAATTTCTAAATATAAAATTTTGCTAATATCACTCATACCTGACTTTTTACTTTTTTGTAAAAGTCTTTCTTCTGCGTGCTCTGCATTTTGTTTAAATCCATGTGTGATGAAAAAAACTGTGCTTCCAACAACTGCACTAAATGCTATAAATGGTCGATCCACCATATTATATCCAACGATAAAGCATAATAGAAGTGAAACAATAGTAAAAAACCAAACTCCGTGTCTATAAAAAAATCTTTCTGTCGGTAATCCAAAATGTTTTTCTTCTAAAAATAACCAGTGTAAAAATAAAAATACTAAAAAAACTCCTCCTCCCATAAGTAACATAGGTGCACTTGTTTCAATAGCTTCAATAACTCTCGGATCATTACTAAAACTTGCAGTAAATGCTCCAATAGGTCCAAGTGCTGGATTTGTTATCCAAACAATGAGCCATGGTAGTAACCCTCTAACAAGAAATACTGCAAATAAAATACCCCAGACTAAAAACCATCTGCGTGCTCTTTGACTCATAGTCTTAAGAACAGAAGCATTAATTACTGCATTATCAATACTGCTAATAGTCTCAAATAAACATAATCCAAGAACTGTTAAAATAATTGCAAGCCAATCCATACTACACTCATATGAAAAATGGGGATATTGGGATTCGAACCCAAATCCGAGGCTCTGGAGGCCACTATTCTAACCAGGTTATACTATATCCCCGTAAACATAAAAAGAACCAAGTGGTTCCAACAACAAGTAATAAACGCCATACTCGGATTCAAAGGAAATCTGGCAGATTTCCGTGTTCCGAAAATCTATGATTTTCGATATGAACCGAGACGGTTCAAATAATAAACGCCATGACTCGGATTCAACAGAAATCCCTTGGGATTTCTGTGTGCCAGAAATCGCGAACGATTTCTGTCATGAACCGAGACGGTTCAAATAATAAACGCCATGACTCGGATTTGAACCGAGAATGCCGAAGGCACAAGATTTCCAGTCTTGCGGAGTACCAGATTGTCCCACCATGGCATGATTATAATTTAATCTTTGATAATCACTATATCTTGTTGGAATTCGTTCCATTTATATATATTTTGGGTCTTTTACGATTGTAATAACAATTTATTTGGTATTTTACATAAATTTTAAAATATATAGTATTTATCTGCTGATGTAACAATATATCTAAATGCTTGTTATAATCGCTTTTAATAATAAAATGGAAGATAAAACAGATATTATAACAAAAGAACGCTTGGCTAAATATTTTGACATTACTGGAAGAGCTCTAAAGAAAGTTAAGATAGTAAAAGGAATCAAAAAAGATGAAGATACTGCTAAAGATTTTCTAATGATGGCACAATGTTATTATAATGATGCAAAACATTTTGAAAAAGAAGGCAAGATTGTTTTAGCATATGGTGCATTAAATTATGCGCATGCTTGGCTAGATGCAGGTGCGAGAATGGGTATTTTTGATGTTGATCATGATAACGTACTATTCACGACAGACTGATTTAGTTTTTAAATATCTAATACGGTCCATATAATAAAGTGCAATATTTTCTAGTCCTGAAAAGTTTTTAACAGCATGATTGTAGTATTCAAATCTTGTCATAAGGTGTATAAGGTCTAGAATTTCATCTATGTTTTTTTTAATTCTATGTCTTATTTCTTCTTTATTTTTATCCATAAGTCCATGTATTTCTTTTTTACTAAAGTGATCAATCATTTTTTTATATGAGAAATTTGTAACTTCAAAATCCATGGTATTGGTATTTATATCATACAATTGATTTCTACTGATGAAAGGATTAAGTAATGTTTCTTCTGGGTTAACAGGTTTATTCCACAAAAACTTATCAAAATCTATAACTCTTAAATCTAAATGTGAAGTTGCAACAATATTATAAGGATTATCTAGATCAGAAATTCCAGTGAAATATGCAATTAAACTTAATTTAACTAATTCATCTCTTACTTTTGGAACATTTAAAATGTGATATGGTTTATAGTCAACTAATAATTCGCCTTTGGTTTCAGGAGTGATAACTGATGATTCTGAGAATAATGTTCCCTGTTCAACACCGGTCAAAATTGCATACAAATGTTCTCCAAAAATTCTATTAATATTCATTTTCTTAACATATAATATTTTTTGTTTTTTTGGAAAATGTCCTTCAGATTTTAAGTGATTAGTTATTTCATATACAACTCTTATTGGCAGAGTGGATCCTTCAATCATATAATGTCTTGATAAAACCTGTACTTTATCTTTATGATCAACGTCAAATAAAGTTCTTCCTAATTTCTCACAATAATTTATTGCTGCCAAAATATCTTTAGGCGATCTATTATCCACAGGGAATGTTTTTCGTTCAAGGGATATTTCTGACGGAATTTCTATGTAATTATGGCCTTCAATTTTATCATAAGATGGAAACCCCATGTTTTCAGAATAAAATCTTCTAAAATCAGTTTTTTTAAAGAAATTACAAATATCTTGAGTACAAACACTTAATTCTTCTGCGATGTTACATATTATATTACTATCTGGCATCTAGTTCCCCCTACTATCCAAAAAGAAAATAGATTTCATTTCGCCTTTAATACTTTTCTATATTTCTTTTTGTAAAATAATTACAAATTCATATTTATTTAAAGTAAAAATTTATATATGTAAATAACTATATGCATAAATAACTAAATGAAATTCAAAACTATGATCAGTATTAACAATTATGAAGATAAATTCTACGACGATGTAATCTTAATTCTAAAAGAAGGTAATTTATACGATGATGTTTGGGAAACAAGAGAAAATCTTAAACATAAAACAGAGCGAGATTCTCAGTCAATATTAATTGCAGAAGACGCCGGTAAAATTGTAGGGTGTATTTTTATTGTTGAAGATGGTTGGATTGGTTTTATTTGGCGTGTATGCGTTAAAGAAACTCACCGAAAAAAAGGGATAGGTTCAATGCTTTTGAAAAAAGCTGAAGAAATAATTCGAAGTCGTGGAATAAAAGAAGTATCTATCTTAGTAGATCCTAAAAAAGAGGCTCTTCAAAATTGGTATAAAAAACAAAATTATATTCCAGCGTCAGATTGGACTTTCATGTATAAAAAATTATATAATGCGGCAAATACTGATAATGCTAATGACAAATAGTTATTTCTTTTCAAAGTCAAATATGGTTTTTTTCTGTCGTCTATTAATTAAAAGTTTGCTTTTTATTTTAATCCAACTAATATCTCTATTAAACTTTTTCTTTGCCAGTTTAATTGCAAAATCCATCATTAAATCCTCAGAGCCAAATTCCATTTTATTTAGCATAGTTTCTTTAACTGCGTTTCGAACAACCCAAACTCCTAGTGGCATATAATACTCGTCTGTAATAAATCTAATTACTAAAGCGGACGATTGTCTTTTCATTTCTTTCAGTTTTTCAAGAACGCTAATTCTTGCTGCATAATATCCGCCAGCAGTTTGTTCTGCATACTTTTTTCTACCATTAAAATCTTCAAAGTCAGTAGTGCACTCTTCAGCATCTCTAAAAAACTCAAACAACTCATAACTAAATTGTCCATCAAGCAACAAAACAATAAAATAATTTCCAAGGTAACTTCCAGTAAATGCTATATTTCCCGTTTGCTGATAATCTTTAATTTCGGAAATTATTTTCTTTCCAATCGTATCGTCGACTGCAGTAATACTCCACTTTGTTGGAACTAATTTCCTTTCCTTACCCAATGATCCAGAAGAAAATGCTTGAACTAAATAATCTTTTTCAAATCCTTTTTTGTATAGTGAGTCAAGTCCTTCGTTTGCTTTAAGATCTTTATCGCCAACAATATTTTCAACAGCAGTTGGTATTTGAGTATTTTCTGTGATTTTAAAGTTTTTAAGCTCTGCAGATGGTCCCATCGGCATGTGAAAATTACTAAACGAAACATCAACTCGTGGAACTCTTTCTAAATTAATTTCAACGTCAGTTGGTTTTTTCGTTAATGCAATTTCTTGTGCTTCACTAAGATATTCGCTACTTTGCTTAACTTGTTGTTTTCTTTTAGAATTAATTAAATCTATTCTTGCTCTAGCAATATCACTTATTTGCCATTTATTATCAATCCAGACTTTGGAATCATCATTATGATTATATTTTTCAGTTGAAAGAATCCCTAAATTAACATTAGGATATCCATACTCTCCTACAAAGATACTTTTAGATTCTGCAGAATAATTTTCCTTGATTTTTTTTGATTGAAGCCTTGGTAGTATATTATTCTTATAATTAAGGAAATCTTTCTTTGAAGCAATCTTTGCCTTTTCCAGTTCTTCGCGGATATTCATTTGTTTGTTCTCTTTAAATTTTTAATTAACTATATTTTTAGCAGTTTAGTCTGGCTCTATATATCTACATGTGAATTATTTGATAGTTTATTATTTATGTGTTTTTAATTATTTTCTATATAAAAATTAAAGTGAACAGGCAAAACCTTTAAATAGGGAGTGTAACTACTCCTTGATAACACACATACATTGTGAGGTATAGAAAAATGAAAAAAGCATTAATTATGTTAAGTATAGTATTAACATTACTTCTGGCAAGTTTTGCATCCGCAACTTTGACAGTTAGTGATATTACTTTTGGTACAAAAAGTACTCAAAGAAACAACCCTTTAGGGGAAAATGATAATGATCAAATTGGAGATACTTTCTCTACAACAATTACAGTAACAAACAATGATACTGCAGTATCAAGTCCTGATCTTGTTTTTTCAGGCGATATAAAAACAAAATTTAATTTAACTTATACATTACCTACAACTTGGGCTAACGGTACTAATACTGTTACAGTTAGAGGTCAAATTCCTGAAGATTGGAATACATTAATTGATGACGATACAGAAAGATCTATTTTAGCAGGAACTTTTACTGCAACTGGTACTAGCGTAACTTCAGCATCTAAAAATGTTTATGCATGGGCAGAATCTGGCTTAACAATGGATAATATTCAGGTAATAATTGATGGTGTATCCTATGATTATGATGACGATGAAGTAACTGAAATTATTCCAGGTGCTGACGTATCCATCAAATTTGAAGTATCCAATGAATTTAATAAAAATAGTAACATCGAAATTAATGACATCGATATTTCAGTTGATTCTGATAATAGCGATTTCGAAGTTGATAATGATAATGATAATATTGATTTACGAGAAGATGCAACTAAGACTTTCTCTACTGATATAAGTATTGATTGGAATGATGTTGAAGATGGAGACGATACTACAATTTCTATTGAAGTAATCGGACAAGATGATAATGGTGCAACACACACAATTACTTTAGATTTTAACATGGAAGTAAGTTACCCACAATCAGACATTAATTTAAATGCAATCAGAGTTAATCCAATCGCTGCATGTGCAGGGGATTCAGTTGCTGTTTCATTTAGCATCGAAAATATCGGTGAAGATGATCAGACTAACCTAAGAGCAAGAGTTGAACAAACTACTTTGAATTGGGCTAAAAACTTCGATACATTCAGACTTGATGGAAGATCTGATGCAGATACAGAATCTGAAAACTTAGCAGTTTCATTTACAGTACCAACAACTACAAGAGCTGGAGATTATCCAGTAAGAGTAACTGGTTATTATGAAAATGATAATGGTAAAGATTCTTACAAGTATGAATTAATCAACTTTACAGTTTTAGATTGTGCAGCTAGACCAGTAACTCCGGTTACTCCTGTTGTTACTAATAACGCAACTGGCAGTAATGGTATGGTAATTACAAATGTTCCAACTAACAACGGTGCAACAAACACTGGTGCTACAGGACAAACTGTAACTGCAACTTCCAAGCCGAAAATGGATGATAATATGTTTATTATCGGTTTAGCTGTTTTAGTTATTTTATTATTGATTGTAGTGATTTCATTACTAACAGTAGTAAGAAAGAATTAAAAAATAAGAAGCGTAATGCTTTTTATTTTCTATACCTTTTTTTATTTTTATTTTATTAAATCTTTTTAATCTTATTCAATTTAATTATTTAATTACTTTTAATTTTTGATAATTTCATTATACAGCTTTATAAATCTAAACTATTTCTATTTTTAGCATATGGGTGGAGCTCACAGATCAATTGGATTTTTGGAAAATATAAATTCTTTAACTGAAGTTGATGAAGATTTTAAAGGTCTTATTTTACAAAGTTATTATATTCCTGGTTTTGGAAGTTATGGCGTTAGTTGTTCTGGACATTACAGAGAATATCCTTCTGAGGCTCATTTTAGACCAAGACTATTTGGACATTTAGGTTTTGATGCATTACCAGAGTTAGACCACATAAAAGAATTATTTTTAGTTTTAAATAATGAAGTACTTAAAGACTCTGATGCAAGAATTCGCTTGGAAGGAAAAGGCGCTCCAAGTAATTGGCCGAAATACTCTTCTGAGGTTGATTTGTTGAAAAATTGTTCTTGTAAAACAAAATTAGGACTTGCAAGACTACATTTAGAAATAAGTATTGGAGATAGAGGGATTCTTGATTCGTTTGAAGATACAACTGGTCAATTATATTATCCTATAAAAGGCAATGAATTAATAGTTGAACAATCAAAATTAAGATTGCATGAAATACAATTTTTTTGGAAAAATTTAGAGAACGTTTTGATTGATTTTAATAAAACACATAACTTTACTTCTCCTGTTTTTGATAAGTTAGAATTTTATATGCGATGATATTAATATTTAAAAAAATTAAAAAATAATGCAACTATATTTTATTTTGTATTCTCCTTAATGAATGGTCCAAGAATCATTTCACTATAGTTTTTTCCAGGAGGAATCTTTGGATAAAGTGTTTCTTTCTCGTCAGTATAAATTTCAAGAATTGCTGGTCCTTTCGAGTCAAGTAACTCTTTAATTGATTGTTTTAGATTTTCTTTATCAGACACACTTTTAGCAAAATCAAAATTGCATTGTGCTGCAATTTTAGATATAGAAATATTTTCTTCTCGCATTGTCCCGACATAAACTCCTCCATATGCTGCATCTTGAAGATTTCTAACCATACCATCTCCTTTATTATTTAAAACAATTATTTTAATGGGAATTTTATATATTCCAATTGTTTTTAACTCTCCTAAATTCATGCAGATACTAGAATCTCCGTCTACATCGATTAAAATTTTAGTTGGATTAGCATAATATGCTCCAATTAAAGCAGGAAGTCCAAATCCCATAGTTCCAAAGGATCCTGAAGTTAAAAAACTTTTTGGAACTTTCATTTTCAAATATTGTGCCGCATGCATTTGATGATTTCCAACACCTGTGGAAATTATAGTTTTGTCGTCAATAAACTCATTTAAGACATCCATAGCATAAGCTTGCTGAATAGTGCTACTATCTCGATTATAATTAAGTGACCATTTATTTTTTATTTCTATTACTTCTTTTCTCCATGATTCTATATCGAGAGTAATTTTGTGTTGTTCAGCATAATTTGCCAAATCATTTAATACAAGTTCTGAGTCTCCTTCGAATATAAAAGCTGGATTTCTTTCCTTTCTAATTTGATTTACTTTTTCAGGATTAATATCAATATATGCTATTTTTGAGTGCGGCCCAAAGCAACCTACTTTCTCCGCAACTCGATCATCCCATCTAACTCCAATAGCAAAAAATAAATCATTTTTCTGTACTGCAATGTTTGCAGTAGGAGTTCCAAACATTCCAAGCATGCCTAAAGCTAATTCTCCATTTTCATCTATTACTCCTTTTCCCATCAAAGTATTTACATATGGAATTTTTAATATCTGATTAAATCTGTTTAATGCCTTACTTGCTCCTTCAAAATTAACTCCTCCTCCTACATATAATAAAGGTTTTTTACAAGAAATTAAGTTATCAAAAAAATCTTTACATTGAGACTCTGTTAAATGTGTTTTAGGCAAATATTTTTCTTTATATTGCACTATTGGAATATTACTATATTCAGACTCCTTAATTTGTTTATCAAATGGAAAATCTATAACAATAGGTCCTGGTTTTCCAGATTTAGAAAAGAAGTATAAATCTTTTATAGTATTTTCAATATTTTCGCCGTTGATTTGAATTGCTTTCTTTGAACATTCCGCAAATATTGCTGGAACGTTAATATGTTGAAATGCATCAGTTCCAATTTTATGTTCTGAAACTTGTCCTGCAATAACAATCATAGGAATAGAATCGCAAAATGAATCACACACTGAAGTTAATGTATTCGTTATAGATGGCCCAGAAGTTACAACTACTACTCCAACCTCTCCGCTAGATCTAGAGTAACCTGCAGCACTAAATGCAGCAGCTTGTTCATTAGAATTAATAATTATATCAATTCCTTCTTTTTGTAAAGCGTGAAACACTGGAAGTATAGTTCCTCCTGTATATCCGAATACCTGTTTTACTCCTAGGTCTTTTAATGATTTAACTAAAACTTCCGCGCCAGTATATTTTTCCATTATTTCCTCCGATGTTATTTTTGGATTAAAATCTACTGAACACAAAAATAATTATTAAATCAATTAAGAATTGCATTCAGCTAGATTTTTTAAATCCGCTTTATGCGACTAAGACAACCACTAACACAATCACTAAAACTTCAATAATGTTTGTATTAAGTGCCTTTAACATACATATATACTTAACGCAGAAGTATTTAAACCTTTCTTTTTTTTAAATTAGTTATATTATTTCTTTAAGTTTAAACTTATCTTCTAAAATTATACTGCCTGACCATGAGCCGATAATACGTATCACTGAATGGAGCAGCGACGAGCGCATAGCGAGAAGCGTCGCGACAATTCGTGAGCGCTAGCGAACTAAAACCTGTAAGGCGAATTGGCAGTATAATTTTAAAAGTGAAGTGCAATATTGTTATAAATTATGTTTTAAGGTATAATTCTAATTGAGAAACTTAAAGATTTAAATAAAAAAATAAAAAAAGATTATTTACTAGTTATTGTAAATTATTTACTTCTTTCTTTTAGCAGCTAGAATTGCAGCGCCAGCAAGAACAGCTCCAACACCAGCAGCGATTGCTACAGCAGTTTTTGGATTTTCTTTAATTTTATTTTCAACTTTTTTTTCAGCAGCTTTTACTTTTTTTACTACTTTTTTAGTTTGAGCTTTAACTATCTTTACATCTTTTTTGATAGCTTTAACTACTTTCTTTTCAACTTTAATTGCTTTAGCTTTTACCTTAACAGCTGTTTTTTTTACTGCAGCTTTAGCAGCATCAATTTTTTTTACATTTTTTTTCATTTTACATCTCCTTATAGTTCTTGTATATCATACCGAAAATTATCAAAATTATTCCTATGCCTAAAAAAGAAAATCCAAAACTCACTTTTAGGAATTCTTTAAGTAAAAATGCAATAGAAATCAATACGAAGACAGTTCCGAATAATACGAAAAATCCTCCTACTAATGCTCTCTCGACTTTTTTTACTGCTTTAGTGAGTCCTTCTTTTGCTTTTTCAGCAACATTTTGAACTACATCTTTTAGTTTGAAAATCTCGGCGACAAAACCGCTAACCTTTGCCATAATTGATGGCGCTTCTTCTTCTTGCTTTTTTGCCATACCTATTTCTTTGCTATATGAGTTTTTAAATATTATGATATGCTTATATTCAATATTTCAACGCAAATAACTACATGTAGAAGGTTAAAACTAAAAAAAGAAAAGTATTGAGTCTTTATACAAAACTCAACCATTTAACATATTTAGGATTTTTTCCAGTAACAACGTTCAAATATGCTTCCTTAAGCTTTTTAGCTATTGTTAACTTATTATCCCCTATTTTTTTATCATCAATGCTTCCAATTAATGTTACTTCAGCAGCAGTTCCAGTAAAAAATACTTCATCTGCCCCGAATGCATCTTTTGGTACTAATTGTTTTTCTTCAACAGCGATTCCAAGATCTTTTGCAATTGTGATAATGCTGTCTCTAGTAATTCCTGGTAATACATTTCCAAGCTTTGGTGTAAATAGTTTTCCGCTCTTTACCATGAAGAAATTTTCTCCAGGACCTTCAGCAATAAAACCTTGATAATCTAAAAGTAATGCTTCATCATATCCTAAATCTTTAACTTCTTCACCAGCTAAAATAGAATTCTGATAATTGCCTGTAATTTTAGCTCCTTCAATAGTACTTTTTGGATGCATTCTAATAAATGAACTTATTTTTACCTTAATTGGTTTTTCTCCAAGATATGATCCCCAAGGCCAGCAAGCTATGATTACATTAACAGGTGCTCCTTTAGTTCCAAGACCCATTTTCCCATATCCGTAATATACAAGTGGTCGAATATATCCTGCTTTAATTCCATTCTTTTTAACAGTTTCAATAATAGCATCACTTATTTCTTTTTTAGTAAAAGGAATTTTCATTTTAAGCGCTTCTGCAGAAAAGAAAAGTCTATCAACATGCTCTTTTAATCTAAATATTGCTGGTCCTTTTTCAGTATCATAAAATCTAATTCCTTCAAAGACTGCAGCTCCATAATGTAAACTATGTGTCAAGATATGTGTTGTTGAATCTTTCCATTTGGCAAACCTGCCATCCGCCCAGATAAATTTAGTTTCTTCCATGTAATATTATGTAACCTGGTTGTTTTTAAATTTAATTCTTAGAAATCCGGATATTGTCTACACGAACTCTTTTTTAAGAAAATCGCTTTAAATATTAGATAATTAATATGATTATTATTACTCTTCTTTTTTCTCTTCTGTATTTTCCTTAGGTTTAGCTAGTGCAATTATCTCTTCTCTTTTAAGCGGTATAATGGTTTTACACTCAGGATAATTAGAACATCCAAGGAAAAATCCGTGGAAACTTTTTCTTAAAGTCATCTTTCCTTTGCCACATTTTGCGCAAATGTCGCCTTCACCAGTTACTTTTGGTCTATTTTCATCGTTAGCAGGATTATTTTTATTATTTGAATTAGCAGCTCCGCCATCAGAAGTATTATTATTATTGTTCATAGTTAGCAAATCAATAAGTTCTGCGCCTTTCTTTGGCATTTGAACTTTAATTAGTAATTTCCCTGCTTCTTGCTCAGTTTGAGTTATCTTTCCATTTTGAGGTAATTTGTAAGTTGTTTTACAATCAGGATAATTAGAACATCCTAAGAATCTTCCAAATTTCCCTTTTCTCATCAAGATATTTCCGTCCTCACAATTAGGGCATTTTGCAAAACTATTTGCATCTTTAGATGCTCCAAGTAGTCCTTTTCCGATTTCTTTTTCTTTCTTTTTAAAATCAATAAGAGTTTTAGTTAGAAATTTAATTGCATGTTCTTTTACTTCTTCTGGTTTTTTCTTCTTATGACGAATATCTTCCATCTCGTCTTCAATTTCTCTAGTTAATTGCTCATCTAATATTTCAGGGCAATATTTTTCTAAAACTTCACAAGTTTGAATTCCAATAGTAGTTGCCTTAATTGATTTCTCATTAACATATCCTCTATCGAATAAGTTATCAACAATCGCAGCACGAGTAGCTTTAGTTCCAAGTCCTCGTTTTTCTAATTCTTTAATAATTGACGCCGGAGTATATCTTTTTGGAGGTTTAGTTTCTTTACTTAAAACAGAAATTTCTTTGTTCTCAACCGATTGCCCTTTTACAAAATGAGGCAATTCAATTTCTTCAAATTTAACATAAGGCTCATATAGTAAATGCCAATTCTTCTCAACAGTTCTAGTTCCTTTACAAATAAAATTTTCTTTTTCAACTTCAATAGTTGCTTTTACACTTTCTCTTACTGCAGGATCTCCAAAAGTTGCAAAAAATCTTTTAACAACTAAATCATACATCTTTTCATGTCTAGGAGTAATATTTTGAGGTGAAAGTCCAGTAGGATAAATCGCTGGGTGCGCATCATCAACTTTATCTCCTTCGTTTGGAGTTAATGCTTTCTTTTTATTTTTATCAAGTAAAAAATTAGCTAGTTTTTCATAAACCGGCATTCTTGCTAAATTCTTAAGAATAGTTGGAAAATCTAATTCCTTAGGTAACTTTTGAGACGAAGTTCTTGGATACGAAGTCCATCCTCCAATATAAAGATCTTGAAGTAATGCCAAAGTATCTTTTGGTTGAATTCCAAAAGCACGATATGCTTCCATTTGAATAGTAGTAAGATCAAAAGGAGTTGGTGGTTCTTGATTTGAACGTTTTACATCAATTGAAGAAACAACTGCTGGTTTTTTGCTTGTTTTTTTAGCAATTTTATCAGCATCTTCTTTTTTTTGTAGCGGATTTTTCTCGTATTCAGCAATAAAATCATCAATTTCTTTTTTAGTTCCTGAGTTAGAATTTAAAATAACTTCAAAATAAGGTTCAGGCTTAAATCCAGTAATGTCTCTTTCTTTATCGCACAATATTTTTAGTGCTGGTCCTTGAACTCTACCTGAAGACAAAATCTTAAACATACCTGCTTTTTTAATAGCAGCAGAAAGTGCTCTACTTAAATTAATACCATAAAACCAATCCAGTTCATGTCTAGTAGTTCCAGCCATTGCTTGTGGCCAGTCAATAGTTTTCATTTTATTATCGTAAGATTTATTTAGATCTTGTTTAGTTAACGCCGAGAATTTCATTCTACTTGCATCTTTTTGTCCACAAAGAAATCTAATAACATTATATCCAATAACTTCTCCTTCAATATCGTAATCAGTCGCTACAGTAAACTCGCTAGCATTCTTTGACAATTTTTTAATAGTATCCGCATATTGTTTAGTATAAGCTGCAGCCTTATTTACTTCAGCACTTTGAACCCACTTAATATCAAACACAGGATAATTCCATTTTCCCTTTTCTACTTCAGAAACAGTAAACAAATGCCCTACAGCAGATGTAATTATAATAGAATTCCCTTTATGTGTAATCTCAAAATATCCTACTTGACCTTCTCTTTTTTGAACTACCTTACCATCAGCCAAATCTTCTGCCATCTTCTTAGCAACAGAAGGCTTTTCAGTAATAATAAGCTCATATTTTGAGGTATCACTTTTTTTATCTGCCATATTAATAGTACGAGTCAATAACTCTGGTGGAAATTCAATGTTTAAAAACTTTCAGGCTAGATAATGCTAGGTATTTTTAAAGAAAATTGGTCTATTTCACAAAATAAATTTGACTATAGATATCTAACTTTCACCTTTTTTAAGAAATTTGGCACAGCAATCTTTATAATACTTTACTCGCATTTAATTATAAATTGGTAAATTGTTAAAAGTTACTTGTTAAAATATGGAACCAGATACAATTAAGGGTTATATTTCAGAATTAATTTCTCAATATAAAGATAAAACTGCTTTAGTATATAGAACTGAATTTAGGCGTGAAACTTATTCTTATGGGGAACTTCATAGTTATGCACATAAAATTGCTCGATTCTTTGAAATAAATAAAATAAAGAAAGGAGACAAAGTTTTAATTTATTCTTACAATTCTCCTGATTGGTGTGCAGTTTTCTTTGCATGTGCAATAACAGGAGTAATAGCTGTACCAATTGACTATAATTCTAAAGATGAATTTGCAAAAGAGATTTATTCAAAAGTCAAAGCAAAAGCAATATTTTATTCTAAGTTTAAGCCTATTTCATCTAAAGTAAAACTAAAAATCAAGTTAAATAATAAACTAAAGAGTTATTGCTTAGAAGACTTGAAAAACACAGTTAAGAGTTTAGATTTATTTTATGGCCCCCTAATAACTGAAAATGATATTTTAGAAATAGTTTATACTTCTGGTACAACAAGTTCTCCTAAGGGAGTTATTATAACTAATAAAAATATTGTTGCAAATATAAGATCTCTAAAAAATATTTTACCTTTAAAAACAGAGTATTGTTATTTATCTGTTATTCCTTTAAGCCATCTATTCGAGCAAACAGCAGGTTTTTTTATTCCTTTAAGGTTTGGCGGTAAAATAATATATGTTCCTTCAAGAAAATCTAGAATTATATTAGAAGCAATGAAAGAAGAAAATGCAACAGTAATGATTAGCGTTCCTGCAATACTTGAAAACATAAAAGATAAAATTGAACGAAACACTGATGCACAGAAATTATCTAATCTAAGAAATTTAGGTTTAAAATTTCCAATTTCAGTTAGAAGAATGTTATTTAATAGAATTCTGTGCGAATTAGGTAACATTAAATATTTTCCAGTTGGAGGTGCTCCAATTAGTCGTGATTTAGAGGAGTTTTTCGATTCAATAGGAATATTAGTTCTTCAAGGATATGGTTTAACTGAAACTTCTCCAGTTCTAACAATGAATTCAACTTCCAATAAAAAAATAGGAACAGTTGGAAAAGTTTTACCAAACCAGGAAATAAAATTAATTGATGGCGAAATAATTGCAAAAGGCGATAACATTACATCTGGTTATTATGAAAATAAAAAAGCTACAAATGATGCAATTAGAGATGGCTGGTTTTATACAGGAGATTTAGGTGAATTTGACTTCGAAGGATTCCTTACAATTAAAGGTAGAAAGAAAAATATGCTTTTAACTTCATCTGGACTAAATATATATCCTGAAGATGTAGAAAAAGAAATAAAAAAGGTGTCTGCTATAAAAGACTCTTGTGTTTTAGCATTAGACGTTGGGAAAAATAGTGTCATAACTGCAGTTATATTATTAAAAGACAACTATGCTTTATCTGGAATTAAATCAGCTGAATTTGAAAAAGATCTTCTCTCAAAAATAAATGCTAATTTAGCAACACATCAACAAGTTCAAAAAATAATTGTTTGGACTGAAAAAGATTTTCCTCGTACACCGAGCTTAAAAATAAAAAGAAATGATCTTAAACTACAGCTGGATAAAATACTTCAAAAACCTTCTAAATCTAAAGACCTCAAATCATCTTCCAAAGTCTCCAATATATTAGACGCTCAAGATAAAAATTATTCTCTATTATGTAACTTAATATCTGATATTTCATCTATAGATAAAAATAAAATTCTGCCTAATTCTATTTTAAGTACCGATCTTGCAATTGATTCATTAAGTAGAATAGAATTGGTTTCTCTAGTAGAAGAGGAGTTTGGAGTTGAGATATCGGAAGATAAAATTAATGAAAAAACAACAGTTCAAGATTTAGAAAATTTGCTAAAAACAACTCAAATTATAGAGAAAAAAACAAACAATATTTCAGTTAATATTTCAAACATTGCAAAATTATTTAGAGTGCTAATTCAAAAAGTCATGTTCTTGTATTTGAACAGATATTACTCTGTAAAAGTAGAAGGTCTTGAAAATTTGAATGTTGCCGCATCTAATCATTCGAATTCGCCAGTTATCTTCGCAGCAAATCATTCAAGTCATTTAGATACTCCAACAATTATTCGAGCTTTGCCTTATGAAATTAGAAAAAAAACAGTATTTGCTGGTGCTAAAGATTATTTCTTTCAAAATAAATTTAAAGGATTTTTGGCAAAATTAGTATTTAACGCATATCCTTTTTCAAGAGACTCAGAGATTAGAAGTAGTCTGAAATTGACTGGAACCTTTGTTGATAAAGGGTACAATATTGCAATATATCCCGAAGGAACTAGGTCTACTGATAAAAAAATACATTCCTTTAAAGTTGGTATTGGTCTTATTGGCGGACTTATGCAAATTCCTGTAGTTCCTGTAAAAATTGAAGGCGCAGCTGACGTTCTACCTAAAGGTTCAAGTAAGATTAATAAAATAATTGTAGACGGAAAAAAGAAAGAGATAGTTGTTAAATTTGGAAAGCCGATAGTCTTTAACTCAAATATGTCTTATCTAGAAATTACAAAACAAATAGAAAATGCAGTTAGAAAATTATGAACCACACCAAACTGATATTAAATTAAGAGCTTATAAATGAAATACCTAATAAAACACGGAATTGATGTTGTCGACGACAAAAGATTCAGTAAAGACCCTGTCAATAAACAAATTTTTCTTCAAAAAGTCTTTCATCCAACTGAAATAAATTCAGGAAAATTATCATCAATATTTGCATTAAAAGAAGCTACATTTAAAGCTCTAGGTATATTTCCTAAATGGTTAGAAGTTGAAGTTAAATATGAGAAAAACTTGGGAACTTCGAAACCTAAATTAATCTTAAGTAGTGCTATAACTCCAAAAAATATTATTAGTATTGATTCAAGCATAACTCACGAATCAGGTTTTACATTTGCATCCGTAATTATTTTGTTAGAGAATAAATCTTCTGTTACACGCAAAACTCAAATAAAAAATAATAAGAAATAATATAGAACTATAATTACTCTTAGAGCACTATCAATTCTATCTAAAATTCCTCCATGACCTGGGATTAAATGACTGCTGTCTTTTGTGTGATAATATCGTTTAAACATCGATTCAGTTATATCTCCAATTACGCCCATTACTCCAATAATGATTGCAAGTATTACCCATAAATACCATGGCATGTAAGTTTTGATTGCAAAATACATGATTCCAATACCAAGTCCTGCGCCAATGATATTACCTAAAACTCCAGAATATGCTTTATTAGGAGATAAATTTGATGCAATCTTAGTTTTAGTTAAATTAAACTTGCCTAGTAATTTTCCGATAACAAATGCAAAAATATCGCTTAAAGGAACTGCAAATCCAAGTAGTATTAACAGAGATTTACTTTCGTCTAAATTATTATTAAGATGTCCAAGCAAAACAAAATGGCACAAACTAAAAATTATCCAAATACTAAAAAAGATTGCAGTTGCAGAATTAAAAAAACTTTTTTCTGCATCATTTTCTCTAATTCCAAGTAATGTAAATATTAGAAAGTATAAAATAGGAAGTGAATAGAAATATGCGGGAAAAGAACTTGCAACAAATATACTTAATACAGAAAGAATTTGCAATGCAACAACATATTGTTTTTTAATTTTAGTAACGTGTGCTATTTCCTCAATAGAAATAAACATAACTATCAATAAAAAAAGAAGCGATATATATCCTCCAAAAAGTGTTGCAAATAAATAAATCGGTGCAATAATTAACCAGCTAAGATATCTTTTTCCTACTTCCTTTTTCCATAAATCTTTAAATCCTTTATTTAAAATTATTATTAGTAAAAATCCTATTAAAAAAACAATCAGTCCTCTCATTATAACAGACTCAAAAATAGGATTTATAAGAGGATTTAACATCACGCCAGCATCCTTCATTTGTAAAGCTCCTTTTTAATAGAAATAAATCTTTGAATAATTGTAATAATCATTCCAATTCCAATAACTGCAAATGTATAATTTCCAATAACTAAATAATTTGGAATTTGATATTGCAAAATTAAAATTAACACACAACCCAGACTTAATGCAAACATTCGATCTGACTTTCCCATAAGTCCGATATAAATTCTACTTCCGCCAGCTGCTTTAGAAACAATCCCTAAATAGCTACTAAGCAAAATAAGTATAGTTACAATACTACCTAAAACAAAACTAACATAACTAGTTAATGCAAAACCTAAAAACATAACCGCATCAGACACTCTATCAATAAATTCATTTAAAACTTCTCCAAACTCTTTATTTTTAACTTTCAAAGTTCGAGCAACCATCCCATCAAGTGCATTTAATGCCATTCTGATGAATCCAACAAAAGGAATTGCAGCTAAAAGCCATATATTTCGATCCGAGAAATAAAGTAATAACCCTCCACTAATAGAAAGGATTAAAGCAAGAAAATTGATTGTTGTCGGATGAATCTTGAATTTAATGCATATTTTCTCAACTGGTCTTAAAAGTTGTTGAAACTTCGGTTTTATAGCATATATTACCATAATTTATCTTTACTTTGACAATTTTTAAAGGTATTCCTTAAAGGTATATTTATTAAAACCTGTTTTGTGCCTTTTATCAGTAGGTGCCATTGTTTTAGCTTTAAAAACCTCATTATTAGTAAAACTAAACCTGAACATTTAAAAATAAACGCTTAATTCTGACATGTATCGCCGCCCCTGTGGCTTAGCAGTATAGCGCGTGCCTAGTAAGCACGAGGTCGGGAGTGCAATTCTCCCCGGGGGCATCTTATTTCCAATCATCAGAGCACCTGGTTTTCTCTTACCCTTGTAAACAGTACATTTGTTACAAATTAGAACTTTCCAATTTAACCTTTCAAAATAAATATTTAATTGTTCTTTTTTCAACACAAAAATTGATGTTTTTTATTTTATAGTCAACTGTTTTTTTAATGTCATTGAATATTTTAGTGAATTCTTCTTTATCTTTACATTCAATGGTGAGTGCAACGTCATATTTCCCTATAAATTTTGCAAAATAATTTATATTTGGATGTGCTCTGGCGAAAGATTCTAAACAATTTAGTTTTTTTATGTCAGTTAGAGATAGTAATATTTTATGGGTATCATAACCTAACTTTTCTAAATCAATTGATATTCCATATGCAGTGATTATGTTATTTTTCTCAAAATTTTCTAAATGCTTTTTTATTTTATGATGAGACATTTTAGTTTTATTTTGAATTTCAATGATTGATGCTCTAGGATTATTTTTTAGAATATTTATTATTTTCCATTCGTTATCAGAAAGGGTAATTATTTCATTACAAGTATTTTTGTTTTTAAATTCAGAGTTATTTAAGAATTTTATGTGTTTCCGTCCATAATACTTAGCATCAATTGGTTGAAGTACTTCTTCAATAATAATTTTTTCTTCAAAAAGGGTTTTTAATTTTATTATTTCCTCGTGGATTTCTATTTGATTTTTTCCATATATTGAAAAGTATAAGTCATATCCATCTTCATATTTAACAATAATTCTTACTTTATCATTATTCATCAAATATTTGACTATTTCCTTTTCATCATCAGGCGTAGTTTCTTGATATTTAAGAATTATGTAGCATTGCATATAGCCTAATTTTTGTATGTTAAGAGAAATGCGAAATTTTAGTATTATTTGATTTTCAAATAAATTTTTTACTTTTATTGAAATAGCTTCTCTGCTTAATTTTAATTTCTTTGCTATTTTAGAATAACTTTGTCGACAGTTATTATCTAGTTCTCTTATTAATAGTAAATCTTTATTGTTCATTATTTAACACTATTTAAAAAAGAATTTAAATATGTTATGCTTTGTCAATCTTTGAATGCCATAATATTTATAAATATTAATTTAAAGTAGGGATTTGCGGTTTGTGAGATAGTGCGGCAAAAACTTCGGTTTTTGTCTCACTATCCAATTAATAATAATCTTTATTAATAATCATCTGCAGTTATATCCTCATCCTTCACATAATAGTATGATAAAAAGAAAATCACAGACAGCAACCGAGTATCTAATCATATTAGCAGTAGTTGTAGTTATCGCAATAGTTG
>CAZKZU010000012.1:0-44925 GCA_964557345.1 uncultured Methanosarcinales archaeon | reverse complement strand
AAAGAATAATTTCTTAGATGAGGTTCTAAAAATTCAACTTTTTCATTTTCTTCTAAATGCATACCTGAAATTAATTCTAGATTTTGCTGTGAGATTTGACTGCCATATTGTAAATCAAAAACTTGAACTAATATTTTTTCTTTTGTTTCTAAATTATCACAGACTAATAATTCTCCTAACTTAAGTGATTCGCCAGCTTTTTGTCTAGCAATTAATTCTGCAAATGAACCTGAAATTATCTGTGCTTTGAATACCATAATTTACTTAAGATTATGCGGGATTTAATAAAATTGTGGTTTGATAATTACTACCTACTACTATAGCTAATAGGACTTAGCAGAATAACTGCTTTTGCTATAAAGTATACTGCCAATTCGCCTGTCTTCTTTTTAGCGGCATTCGCCTGAGTGTTGTCGCCACGCTCAATCGCTCTCGCTCTTCGCTGCTCCACGTAGTCATACGACATATTGGCTCATAAGTAGGCAGTATACTTTATTCAAGGAGTCGTTAAATGAGAATAATTGTTTAAAAGTCCTTAACAATATGATTTTTTCAGAGAATTAAGGATTAAATTTTTAAAACTAGTCTTAATTACATTAAATATGTTTGAAGTATACCCTAAGTTAGATTCTGGAAGTGTACCTATGAATAAACTTCTTAACGGAGGTTTTGAAAAAGACGTTCTTACTACTGTTTATGGGCCTGCGGGAAGTGGAAAGACTAATGTTGGGCTTTGTGCTGTTGCGTCTGTTTTAATGTCTGGAAAAAAAGCAATCTATATTGATACTGAAGGTAGTTTTTCTGTTGAGAGAATGCTTCAGATTTTTCCTGGGTTTAAAGAAAAAAGCGGAAATCTATTATTTTTGAAGCCAACAAATTTTGATGAACAAAAGAATGCTTTTGAAACTTTGAATAAAGCTATTTATATCGAGAAACAAATGTTTGATCTTATTGTTATTGATTCAATTGCTATGCTTTATAGACTTGAAATTGGTAAGAATCAAGATATTTATAATATAAATCGAGAACTTGGAAGACAACTTGGACTTCTAACTGAACTTGCTCGAAAGAAAAATATTCCAATTATAATAACTAATCAAGTTTATTCTGATTTTGAAAGTAATGAAATTAAAATGGTTGGCGGAGATCTATTAAAATATAGTAGCAAGTGTTTGATTGAGCTTCGAACTGAAGATGACGGGTCTCGTGTTGCGATATTAAAGAAACACAGAAGTATTTCTGAAGGAACTTCAGTTAAATTCAAGATTGTTGAAAAAGGAATGGATAATTTTTAGAAAACAAACTAAAATTCAAATCTAATAAAAAGATACTTTTTTCCAGTAAAATAAAAACTATAATTTAATTTCTCCATCCATAATAAGATGTCCCAAATACATCAAAAATGCCAATATTGCTATTTGAACACTAAATATAACTAGAGGGAATGCAACTAATAAAGCACACCTTGTTGTATGAAAAAAACCTCTATGTTTTATAAAAAACAAAACTAATAATACCATTAAAAACACTAAAGTCAACATTTTCTCATTTAAAAAAAAAGCAACTAGAGCAAAAATCAAAAGCAATCCTCTTGCAAATTTTCCCATTTTAGAATTACTTATATCTATATCCGGAAGTAAAGTATAAATTACTGTAATTAATACATAATTAACTATATTTCTTATTGAATTAAATCCTTCAAAAAAAAATAAGAATATAATAAGTGCTATGGTAGCAACGAAAATGTGTATTTTGTAATTAGGCATAGTGGTCTTTGACATAATATTTTTTATTAATTTTTCTTTCTGGATAATATATAACTATTTCATTACGTTTAATTTAGCAGTTAAATCTGGCCAAATATTAACGCTACCTTTGGAATATAAGTAGTATTTGCCATTGGATTTTGCACAAACAATATCTACATCTTCGGGATTATATCTTGAATCAAAACTTTTAATATAATTACAAAGATCATAGGAAGGAGGAACTCCTGCTAAAGAATACTCTCCTGCAATAAAACTGATATAATTGTCTTGAGTGAAACTATATTGTTGACCACTAATTGCCTTTACTTTTACATTAGGAGTTTCTAGTAAATATAATCTATCATATCTTGAATAATCCTTCAAGAAAGCTAAATCAGCATTATTATCAAAGCCTTGTATTGTAAATAAAACTGAAGAACTAGAATCAGAACCAGAAACCCAGCCAAATAATAACTTAAACATATTTGTTATTGAAGTGATTAAAGTCTCGAATTGGGAACTACTAAGTAAAAGTTCGGAGTAAACAATTCCGTTAATTGAAGGAACGTAATACCAATAGCCACCACTAATACTGCCAGTCAATAAAACTAAGTCAGTTGGATTTAATGACGAAGCAGAAGCAATGGAAGAATTTATTTTACTTGATAATTGAACTTGAGTTAAACCAAAATTATTAAACAACTCTGAATAACTTAAATTAGTATTATCCAATCTTTGATTTAAAGTTGTACCAAAAGAGACTTTACCATCTTTATTTAATACACAAAAATTATTCATGCAATTACTAACTATCACACCACCAAAATTTATTTTACATTGATTGTTAGCAGGGTAAATATATTCGCCTAATGCTTTACCATTTACTTCTGCTGCATAATTTAAAACTTCTTGATAGGAACCACAGAATATAGAATACTTTGCACCAACGGTTGAAGCTTTTACTCTTAAAACGTTTGCTAATAAAGCAGTTCTTGACGTCCAATTACCTTGATTACAATAATAATCATTTGAATAAGTTAAACTTTTTGCACATTGAGGATTAGTCATAGGAGAAGTGTTTGTTACGGTAAAGTTGGAAGGATAATATATGCCATATCTATTAACTAAACACAATTGATTATCTTCACAATAGCCTTTTTGATTTCCACTTGGCATTAATTTTTTATAGGAATAACTCCAATTTCCTTTTATACAACGATAACCATTACCATTTGATTCGAATATGAAGTTAGGAGATCTAAATGCCTCATTAGATTCATCTTCCACACATATTGCGCCGTTCCAACAATAGTCTTGAGGACAACATTCTTGCCTTGGCAAACTTGAATTAATATTTAATCGAGAATCAGTCGGTAAAGATTTCACAGCAGTACGCTCACTTGGATCAATCTTTTTACAACGTATGTCAGTAGAATTTATTTTACAATCTCCAGCAGGGAAAGTTTCATTGACTATATCTATAGGCTCAACGTCATCACTACTTGAAAGCCAACCTCTTGAAGGAGAACAGAAATACTGATCAGTATAAGTACAAGAACCGCCATTAGTATAACTTATTTTGCTTAAATTAAAATCAGGAGATGTATATTTATTTATTGGATTATTATTAGTAATATTATAGTTGTACGTTGGAAGTGTATCTCCGCAATATCTAAAGGAATTATTTATAGCCATTAATTCCCAATATTTAGGAGTAATTACAATCCTATCAAGAATATTTGACGTTGTATTTGAACTACCGGATAAAAATGAGACATCATATTTATCAGAGCGTAAATTCTGCAGTGTAATATTTCCATTAGTTGAAGCAATAATTGCAGTTCTAGGAATTGCATATGAACAATCATTGTCAGCTTTACAAACAAAACTGAAATTAAGATTATTTAATTTTAATTCTGCAACTAAAAATCTAGTAGTATTAGAAATTGGATATGAATTCCAGCAACCAGAACTATTTCCATCGTTATAATATTCTCCAGTTTGTTCACCACAACATCGTTTCCCTGTAAAATCAAGGCCAACGGCAGAACAAGATTTAGGATTATCACGAGAATTTTGCCATTTGAAAGTATTATTTATATAACCACAATATCTTAAACCTGATCTTATTAAATTTAAATTATCAACATAAAAAGTCATGTTTGAAATATTAGAATACAGAGAATTAGTCCTATTAATTCTAATTGTAATGTTATTAACTATGCTATTTGCACCTAAACCAGTTAATGGTATTTGGAAATGATTAAATTTTAATGCTTCACTTTTCGATGTTGTATAATCGTTAGGATTATAAGATTTATTTGCGAATGAAATCTCAACTAAAGGCAATATATCATAATAAAATTCTCCTTCTAAATAAGTATAGTTACCAAAATTAGTTATCGGAATTTTTACTGAAGTGATAGAACTGGAATTATTTGAGGAAGCTGAAAACAATTTAAGACTTTTCTTTGTTTCAGTAAATTTAGCAGAAGTTATTGAAGTAGTAGAAGTATTAGTAAAATTTCCCCAGTTTTCATAAGTTAAAGGTAATGTTTCAAATGAACCGAGTCTATTAACGGAATTCGGATAAGTTGCACTGTAACTTGACCAAAACATAGATGCACCAGTATTTTGCCAACCGTAATCAAATTTGTTTAAATTACCAGTCTCACCAAAACATTCTACAAATCTTCCTACTCCAGATTCATTAGTACAAACGTATTCATGAGTCATACCGGAATTATCATGTACTGAAACTATCCCTCCAATACTAACTTTAACTAATTTTTGAGCAGTTATTCCTTGAGAAATTATTGAACTAGGACCGTTAAATGAAAAGTTATTTTTACCTGAACAACTAAACCATTTTTGACCATCAGTTACAATTGAATAATCTAAAGAATATCCAGAAACAGAATTTGTAGAAGTAGAATAAGTATAAGAGACAGGAGTAGAAATTACATCCCCAGAATCAGTATAAGTTAATCTAGTATAAGTGTAATTAGCATACCCTACTGTTTTTTTAGTGATCTCATAAATATTACCTTTAACTTCTCCAGCACCAGCTATTTTTTTATTTGTCCCGTTAGTTGCAAGCCATTCAAACCTTCCATCAGGAAGCATTGTACAAGCATAATAAGTATTATTGAAATAATTAATATAACCATTATCTGAAACATCATCACCACAGCAAGCATTTGTGGCTGAAGAAGAACCATTTGTACCTAACCAATTATATTTTTGAGCACAACCTTGAGCTTCACAAATTTCTTTTTTCTTATCTGGATCAAAACTAGAAATTAAAGTGGCAAAATCAATATCAACATCTTTACCAGTTGATGCATGAAGGCCACCATTTACAGCTTTAGTCTTAGGATTAGTAAAACCTTCAATATAATTTTTTTCCGTTTGAGTTGGATCATTTAATACTTGAGTCGGGTTTGCATAATGACCTTGACCACCATTAAGTTCATTAGAAGTTCCTTCTTCAACTTTACACTGCATGCTTAATTTGTTTGTACAAGATATTCTCATATCACTTCGCATATAAGTTCCATTTGCATCACACCAATATTTGTAACCATCATCAAGATAGCCTAATTCAGGAGTTGTATAAGAAGAATGCAAATTACAAACTAAAGAATCAGTTTCAGTACTATAATCATCAGAACCCACCTGTTCTTGTCTAGATACAGCATAAAACATCCTATGTGCTTGAGTTACAGTAAATTCAACATCAACATCATGACAACCAAAGACGCAAACTTTTGCTCTCCAACCAAATAATACTTTAAATAAACCAACAATATTCGGAATTATCCAATTTCCGTGTTGATCACCATAAGAACTAAATGAATCCCAAAAATTACTTTCATCAATATAATCAGGTTGTTTTACACTTAAATTTCCTGCTGTTGCATCCCAACCATCAAGTCCGGATTCCCACTCAGGGCCATTAAAATCAGAAGGGTGTTCTGCAGCATAACTTGTTACACAACCTTCATCTTTACAAGATTTATGTTTGTTATTTATTTCTACAACATAATAATAAGGATCACCTTCTCCCTCCCTACCATTAGATAATGCATTAATAGATACAATAGTTTCTGGAGTAAATTCATTTTCTTTAGTGTCTAAAGTACCAACTGAACCTTGAACAGATTGATTTGTTTCTGGATTAATATAATCATAAGTAGGTTCTTCACTTGCTTGTTTTGTTCTAAAACTAGTTATACTTAAAATTGTATGCGCAGGCCAAAGCGCAGTATATACTTGTCCACCATCATACACAGATCCTGCAATAACTCCTTCTAATTCGTTAATTACTGAAAAGCTAACTCGTACTTTAGATTTTGCATTGCTATCATCTGATTTTACACAAACATAAGGCCCAGGAGGTTGAAGTTCACCTTGCAATTCAGCGGCATCTGCAGCAGCACAATCCTCGTATGTACCAATATTATTTTGCATGTCCGCAACTAAAGTTGACATATCATTTGCCCAACCCATCTTATAAGAACGAGGAATCCTCACTTTAACTTCGCTATTTTTTGGAACTGTTATTTTTAACGTTGCGTCACCAGTACCATCGTTTCCACATTCACGACGATTAGGTTCAATTCGAACACCACTTGTGCCCATTTCCCACCATTCTGCAAAAAGTGCATTAGCAGTTGGCATTAATAAAAATACGAATAATATAGAAATCAGTAAACTAATTATAAGAGGTCTTTTTCTATTTAACTTTCCCATTAAGTTATTCCTCGCAATACACCTTTTTAAAGTTGTTGAATTTTTTAGACTAAAAAACACATAAAATATGCTAATAAAACAACATTCCAAAAATATGAACTACAGCAATAATACTCATAAATTAAAATAGATTGCTATTTCTAAAAAAACTGGCTCCAAAATTATAGCTTTAACGAGAAGTGAAAAAATGAAAAGGTAAGCTACTCCTGAAGTTAAAAATACAGGAAGTCATTAGTAAGAGATATTATTAGTAATACCACTATTAGTAATATTTTATTAGCGATAAATCTTATTTCATTACGTTTAATTTAGCAGTTAAATCTGGCCAAATATTAAAGCTACCTTTGGAATATAAGTAGTATTTGCCATTGGATTTTGCACAAACAATATCTACATCTTCGGGATTATATCTTGAATCAAAACTTTTAATATAATTACAAAGATCATAGGAAGGAGGAACTCCTGCTAAAGAATACTCTCCTGCAATAAAACTGATATAATTGTCTTGAGTGAAACTATATTGTTGACCACTAATTGCCTTTACTTTTACATTAGGAGTTTCTAGTAAATATAATCTATCATATCTTGAATAATCCTTCAAGAAAGCTAAATCAGCATTATTATCAAAGCCTTGTATTGTAAATAAAACTGAAGAACTAGAATCAGAACCAGAAACCCAGCCAAATAATAACTTAAACATATTTGTTATTGAAGTGATTAAAGTCTCGAATTGGGAACTACTAAGTAAAAGTTCGGAGTAAACAATTCCGTTAATTGAAGGAACGTAATACCAATAGCCACCACTAATACTGCCAGTCAATAAAACTAAGTCAGTTGGATTTAATGACGAAGCAGAAGCAATGGAAGAATTTATTTTACTTGATAATTGAACTTGAGTTAAACCAAAATTATTAAACAACTCTGAATAACTTAAATTAGTATTATCCAATCTTTGATTTAAAGTTGTACCAAAAGAGACTTTACCATCTTTATTTAATACACAAAAATTATTCATGCAATTACTAACTATCACACCACCAAAATTTATTTTACATTGATTGTTAGCAGGGTAAATATATTCGCCTAATGCTTTACCATTTACTTCTGCTGCATAATTTAAAACTTCTTGATAGGAACCACAGAATATAGAATACTTTGCACCAACGGTTGAAGCTTTTACTCTTAAAACGTTTGCTAATAAAGCAGTTCTTGACGTCCAATTACCTTGATTACAATAATAATCATTTGAATAAGTTAAACTTTTTGCACATTGAGGATTAGTCATAGGAGAAGTGTTTGTTACGGTAAAGTTGGAAGGATAATATATGCCATATCTATTAACTAAACACAATTGATTATCTTCACAATAGCCTTTTTGATTTCCACTTGGCATTAATTTTTTATAGGAATAACTCCAATTTCCTTTTATACAACGATAACCATTACCATTTGATTCGAATATGAAGTTAGGAGATCTAAATGCCTCATTAGATTCATCTTCCACACATATTGCGCCGTTCCAACAATAGTCTTGAGGACAACATTCTTGCCTTGGCAAACTTGAATTAATATTTAATCGAGAATCAGTCGGTAAAGATTTCACAGCAGTACGCTCACTTGGATCAATCTTTTTACAACGTATGTCAGTAGAATTTATTTTACAATCTCCAGCAGGGAAAGTTTCATTGACTATATCTATAGGCTCAACGTCATCACTACTTGAAAGCCAACCTCTTGAAGGAGAACAGAAATACTGATCAGTATAAGTACAAGAACCGCCATTAGTATAACTTATTTTGCTTAAATTAAAATCAGGAGATGTATATTTATTTATTGGATTATTATTAGTAATATTATAGTTGTACGTTGGAAGTGTATCTCCGCAATATCTAAAGGAATTATTTATAGCCATTAATTCCCAATATTTAGGAGTAATTACAATCCTATCAAGAATATTTGACGTTGTATTTGAACTACCGGATAAAAATGAGACATCATATTTATCAGAGCGTAAATTCTGCAGTGTAATATTTCCATTAGTTGAAGCAATAATTGCAGTTCTAGGAATTGCATATGAACAATCATTGTCAGCTTTACAAACAAAACTGAAATTAAGATTATTTAATTTTAATTCTGCAACTAAAAATCTAGTAGTATTAGAAATTGGATATGAATTCCAGCAACCAGAACTATTTCCATCGTTATAATATTCTCCAGTTTGTTCACCACAACATCGTTTCCCTGTAAAATCAAGGCCAACGGCAGAACAAGATTTAGGATTATCACGAGAATTTTGCCATTTGAAAGTATTATTTATATAACCACAATATCTTAAACCTGATCTTATTAAATTTAAATTATCAACATAAAAAGTCATGTTTGAAATATTAGAATACAGAGAATTAGTCCTATTAATTCTAATTGTAATGTTATTAACTATGCTATTTGCACCTAAACCAGTTAATGGTATTTGGAAATGATTAAATTTTAATGCTTCACTTTTCGATGTTGTATAATCGTTAGGATTATAAGATTTATTTGCGAATGAAATCTCAACTAAAGGCAATATATCATAATAAAATTCTCCTTCTAAATAAGTATAGTTACCAAAATTAGTTATCGGAATTTTTACTGAAGTGATAGATGCTGTGTTAATAGCGGAAGTTGAAATTAATTTAAGACTTTTTCTACTTTCTCGTTTTTGAGCTGAAGATAAAGAAACAGAAGACGTATTAGTAAAATTTCCCCAATATTCATAAGTTAAAGGTAATGTTTCAAATGAACCGACTCTATTAACTGAGTTTTCATAACCAGCAGTGTAACTTGACCAAATCATGTTAGTGCCATCATTAGCTCGACCATAATCGAATCTGTTAAGGTTACCAGTTTCACCAAAACATTCAACAAATCGTCCTACTCCAGATTCATTATTACAAACATATTCATGAGTTACCCCTGTAGTATCAACTACAGATGTTGTAGAGCCCACTGCAACTTTAACCAACTTTTGAGAAGAAATACCTGTCGTAATTGTAGAAGTATCCCCATCAAATGTAAAAGTAGGATTTGCAGAACAACTATACCATTTGTCATTATTACTTAAAATAGAATAATCCAATGAGTAAGTGAAACGATTAGGAATATAATCAATGTTTTTTATTACATTTACTATTTCATAGATATTACCTTTAACTGCGCCCGCTCCAAATATTTTCACATTACTTCCATTCATAGAAATCCATTCATATTTTCCATCAGGAAGAAGCACACAAGCATAGTATGTATTATTGTAAAAATTAATGTAGCCATTATCAGAAACATCATCACCGCAACAAGCATTCATTGAACTAGAAGTAACATTACCAAGCCAATCGTATTTTTGAGCACATCCTTGTGCTTCACAGATTTCTTTTCTATTATCTGGATCGAATGTTGAAAGAAGCGATTCAAAAGAAAGATTCAGCCCATTTTCACTTTTTCCATTAATGTTCCCAGTTATTTCATTAGTAAATCCTTCAATATAATTTCTTTCAGTTTGATCTGGATCATTAAATACTTGAGTAGGATTTACATAATGCCCCTGTCCACCATCAACTTGATTAGAAGTTCCTTCTTCAACTATACATTTCATACTTAATCTATTAGTACAAGCAATTCTTTTATCATTTCTTAAGAAAGTTCCATTTGAATCACATCTATATCGATAACCATCATCTAAATATTCTGGATCAATAGAAGCATAAGGCGAATGTAAATTACAAACTAAAGAATCAGTTTCCTGATTATAATCCTCGCCAAAATTTTCATGTCGAGTTTCAGAAAAAAAGAGTCTTTCTGCATTAGAGACTGTAAACTGAAGAGTAACATCATGACAACCGAATGCACAGACTTTTTTTCTCCAGCCGAAGAGTGATTTAATAAAACCAATCGTAGAAGCACCAAAAAATGCCATTCCGATATGATCATCAGTATAACCCTTCCAAGATTCCCAGAAATTATTTGTATCAACATGATCAGGATCACCAAGAGTTAGGTTTCCAGGAGTTGCAGCCCAACCATCAAGCTCAGATGTCCATTCTGGACCGTCAAAGTCTGAAGGATTATCATCAAAATAATCATATACATCGCCTTCATCCTTTACACTCTTATGTTTATTATTAACTTCAACAACATAATGATAAGGATCCCCTTCTCCTTCTCTACCATTTGATAATACATTTATAGAAACAATTGTTCTTGGAGCAAAGCCATTTTCATATGTATCGCCTATCGCACCTTGACTACCTGATTGAGTCTGCGTTTTTGTTGTATTAGTTTCTGGATTATATACATCTCTTTCAGCTTCATAAGTTAAATCTACACTACCTTGCGTAGTTACAAAATGAGTTATAGCCAACCTTGAATGAGCTGGCCACATTTCTGTGTACATTTGTCCACCATCAAATACAGAGCCTGGAAACCAACCATCAGGAGCCATAGCTACATGTACTTTTGCAGCTTTTGCAGCAGAATATTCATCTAAGCAAATATATGGGCCTGCAGGTTCAAGAGTTCCTGGTTCAGCAGCAGTGGCAGCCTCACACTCATCATAACTTCCTATATTATTTTGCATTGCATCAGCTACAGCTCGCATATTATCCCAGCCCATTTTGTAGGACCTTGGAATTCTTATTTTTGCCATAGTGTTTTTTGGAATTGTTACTGTGAAAGTTGTAGAAGCTACTGCATCTGAACCGCATTCTCTATGATATGGCTCCTCTTGTACACCCATCATACCTACTTCATACCATGCAGTATAAGCAGCATTTGCAGAAGGAACTAGAAGAGTAAAAGTTAAGATGGGAACAAAGATTAAAATAGCTATTAATGCCCAATCTAAAAGATGGTTTTCTCTCCTTTTGTTACCCATTAACTTATTCATTATAATATTCCTTTTTAAATATGTTGAAATTTCATGATTAAATTAAGAAGAATATGCTAATATTTGAGAACGATTAAAACTAACTTGTTTTATCTTAGTTCTGGCACTAATAATTAAGGACTAAGATTAAAAGTTAAATTATATTAAAAAAATTAAAGTAGAATCAAATTAAATAGTAAAGTTTTTTCTAGTCCTTTATCTCTTTCGCCAAAGATTTAGAAATATGTTTCTCATTTAATTTAAATAGTGCAACAACAAGCAGACTTTCTGCCCATCCAAGAGGAGAATTTTCATTGTGTTCAGTTGAATTAGAAAAATAAAGTTCAGGTTCTTCGCCTTTTTTATTTATTGTTGCAAGAGCTAGTTTTTCATAATGTTTTGCTTTTGTTTTATCACCTAATTTTGCATAAATAATAGAAAGCCAACTTAAACCAAAAGTCCATTCTGCTTCTTCGGAAATTCCATCAGGATTTTTATTATAGTAGTGATCATTTTTATATCTTAATACACCATGTTTTCGCAAAAGATGATACTCGACGTTATCTAATATCTTTCTAGTTTGACTTTTTGTAACAACTTGATATGGATATATTAATGAAAGAAGAGCTAAATCTACGAACTTTTTTTCTGATTCTCTAGGCAATAATTTTGCTAATGTTTCTTCCCCATGCTGAATTAAAGTATGAAGAACATTTATACCAGGAACTTTAGAAATCATTTTTAGTCCTGCAACACAAGCACCAACTGACGATGCATGAATTTCTTCATCTTCTTCCCACATACCACTATCAGGATCATGCCAGTATTGAATTGATTGAAGATAATCTACAATTAATTGAACTAAGTATAAATCTTCTTTTGATTTCAATATATTAAAAGAAACACCATTTTCTTTATGTAGATATAATTCTCCTAGTTTGAAAAGAATAGCACCAACTGCATCATTTTGTTTGTTGCCCCAATCTTCCCAAAATTCATCAAATGTTTCTGGATTATAACGTGCATGAATATATTCCCATTTTTCTTGGGGTTTTTTTTGAATCGCCGCCTTTATTTTGTATTCGTGCTTTTCAAGAATTTTAATTATTCCTTCATATGTTTTTTGAACTGTTTTCCAATCATTAATTACTTCAAAGGCCAAGCATTCATAGAAATTATCTCTTAACCAACTTTTATCATAACCAGTACTTACTGATTTTGAAGATGCGGCAAATAAACCAGATTTATACTGTAAACTTCTTAGAATATCAATATGTTGCAAAATAAGATCTTCATAGGATATTCTTGCCATTACTCACACTCTTTAATTAGCTTTTTTAGTAGCTTTCTTTATTTATCTCTTTTTTATAATTTTTTACTGTACTAGCGTATTCTGGAGCTTATTATTTTTAAAGGTTTTGCAAATAAAGGCACATATTCTAATTAATGTCAAATAGAGTAAGATAAATATATAAAGTCATATCACAAAATAAGAGTATGATAAATTACGCAGGCTTAGAAAAAATCAATAATAAAAACTCCAAAATAATTATTATTAATAGAACGGGAATAAAAAACTCTTTTTTTACTATTTTAATTATGCTATTCTTTATTCTGCTAATATTTATTGCAACTAGAAATATCAATAATCCTGAAATAACAGTTAATGAGAATATTACCATGTTACTAAAGAGCACGTTTATTTTCGGAGTAATTTTTAGTTTCTGTTTTTGCTATATTTATCCATTAAAAATAATATTGGAAAAAAAAGCAAATGGAAATCTATATGTTTACAAAAGAGACTGGTTTTTCATAACTAAAGAATTTAATATAATGAAATCACAAAACGCGGTCTTTCTTGCAAGAAAAAAATACTGGGTAGGCAATACAATTTCATTTGGAAGTGACATATATAGACCCCTTATTAGATTTCAAGATGCTACTAAGAATAAAGAGATTAATCTTACATTTAGCGCGGCTTATTTTATGAGACACGGAGGATTTCAAGAAAAATATAGCAAGGAACAATCTCAAAATATTGCAGACTTTCTAGAAATGCAATTAGTGATAGAAGAATAATTTTAGAAAATTACTCAGACAAATCATCAGGCTTATTCAAAATGCATAGTTTCTCGTATACTTCCTTAAACTGAACATTGCTTAAATGAATAATTCGCTTTTCTAAAAGATCAGTTGGAATTTGTAATGATTCAATTAATTTTCTTGCTTCATTTTTAGTAGATTTTTTACTTAATTCAGAAAGTAATGCGTTTTTTAGCATTTTATCATGTTGTGCAAGGATTCCAGAAATAATTGTTGGCTGTTTTTTAGTCATTTTATAACAAACAGATTCAACCTTTGGCATTGGATTAAATGCAACTCTTGGAACTTTAGTGATTATTTCAATATCATAGAATATTTTTCGATAAAGACCTAGTTTTTTATCACTAATTAAAAGATCAAAAAAACTTTCTCCTGTTGTTAAAACTATTTCAGTTATATTTTCACGAAGTAATATATAAAAGATTTGCTCGGATATGGAATAAGGTAAATTTGATATTAAAGAATAGTCTCCATCTTTACAAATATCACTATAATCAATTTCAAGTGCATCTCCTTTTATTAGCTCTAATTTTCCAATCTCAACGTCAGTTGAAAATGCTTTATGTAATTCGACACAAAGATCAGGATCTTTTTCAATTGCAATCAAACTAGTTGCATGTGGCAATAAAAATCTAGTTAAAGCACCTTCTCCAGGACCAATTTCAATAACTTTTGTTTTGTTTGTTAATGATCCCGCAATTTGTTTGCAAATATCATCATCCATTAAAAAATGTTGATCATCAGTAATCTTGTTGAAATTATTATAATCATTAAAGCTACCTCTATTTTTAGCTCTAGAGTTTCGTACAGGGTATCGTTTATTTTCTTTCCATTCCATTTTTGAATTGTTTATTTATTATTAGTATTGTTATTGTTATTATTTAATTTTTATTAATAGCTATTAATAAAATTGATTAATCTTAATTTAAGTCAGGGAATTAAATTCTTTTATAACTCTTTCCTCAAAATCAGAGGTTGTTTCTCCATCTTGTTTGTCAGAGTGTAATTTTTCAATTAAATTTAACAGCAATGCTTTTTGCTGATCTGTATCTAAATCAGTTAAATTTTTTGATTTTAAAAGAGATTGGGATATATGTTCATCAATTAATATTTTTTCTACTTCAGAGATGTCTGAAATACTAGAACTTATTTCTTGAAACTCTGATGAAATTAATTGAGCAGTATTTCGTATAATACAAACTGCACCTTTTTCAATAGCAATGGAATTTAAGTCATTAAAATTTATCTCCGACAAAGTTCCCGTTGATAAAACACCTTCTAATTTTAAAAGTAAGATTTTGCCTTCAATGTCTGAAGAAAATAACTTCGATTTTACCCTCGAGAAAATTTCTTGAGGAGTTTCATTTAAACTTTTAAACTCAAGAAAAAGAATTTTGTTTTCTAAATATATATATTCAGTATTTACTTCTTTTGTAATTAAATCAATGTCTACGATAATGAATGACCCATCTTTAAGTTCAACTAATTCTTTGAAATTATTTGGAAATATGGGGCCAGGAAATGCAATTGTTCCAAAGCCATTTTCTTTTTTTATGTAACGATAATGTACATGACCGCCTGCATAGTAATCAAAATTTCTTGGAAGGATTGAAAGCGGGATTGATTCTACTTCGGTTAGATATTCGGGTTTGTATTCAGAAATTGTTGAATGAAATAAAAATATATTTGTACTAAAAGCGCCATCTTGTTTTTGCGAAATTAGTTTAGATAAATGATTGTAATCTAAAGCATCATAATAGCCTTTTTCGAGAGTTCCTCGTTTTCCAATGATTCCAGTTATATTTGCGCCACTTTTATCTTTTGTTAAAGAAAGACGTAATTTATTATCTTCTGTTATTTCACCTTTCATTACATTACAAAATAAATGTGCTTTTTCTAAGACATCGAGCATACTTTTACCTGCAGCACTATAATCATGACTGCCACCTATCCCGTATACAGTTATTCCTGCATCATGCAATAATTTTAATTTTTCAGTTACTTCTTTTAGTGCATCAATACTCGGAATTGCAGTATTAAATAAATCGCCTGAAATTAAAACAAAATCTATTTTTTTATCAGAAGTCTCCTCAGAGTTAATGCGAATAATTTTATCAATAGAAGAAGAAAAAGCTAAAATATTAAGCTCTCGCATCTTTGGTTCACGCCAAGAGCCAACATGGCAATCTGCAAGATGAGCAAAGCGAAGTTTAGTCTTCGTCGTCGTCTGCATCGCCGTAATCTTTCTCCCCTACATATTCCCCAAAAATCGGTTTTGAATCTTCTTCTTTAATCGAAAATGATTGAACAAGAATATCAAATAATGCGGGCTCTATTTTCAAAATATCTTTTTCAGTAAGAAAACCAATAAATTCCCCTTCATGAACAACAGGCAAATGTCTTATATTAAGTTCAGTCATCATGTTCATTGCATCAAAAAGATCAACATCTGGAGCAATAGTTTGAACATTAGTACACATAATATTAGAAACTTTCAAGTCAGAAGGATTTTTGCCACTAGCAACTGCTTTTCTAACAATGTCCCATTCGGTAACAATACCTTCAAGTTTCCCGTTTTCTAAAACTAAAACACTTCCAACATCTTGATTTTTCATTAGTTCAGCGCATTCAACTACGCCAGTGTCCTTTGTTACAGTGATCGGACTTTTAGTCATCGCATCGGCTACTTTGAATTCAGTTTTTATGGTAAACACCCCACTTGCAGGTAAGTATAATCTCGATATTTTTAAAGATTGTTAATATTCAGAGGCTATATCTAGAAAAAACCGACTTAAATATTCTATTTTTCTATTTGACAATTGACTTAAATAGCCATCCCAAAAAAATATTTTAGGATAAAGTTTATTAATCTAACAAATAACAAAAATATTGATGATAGTAATAAAATTAAAGAACATAGTTAAAAAAATCATTTTCCGAAGGACTTCTTTTGAAAAAGCGAGCGGATTGATGTTTAAACCTAAGAGAGTTATTAAAAATAATGCCATGGTTTTTGTTTTTGATCACGAATTAAAAATCCCTATACATATGGTGTTTGTTTTTTATAGAATCGATGTTCTTTGGCTTGATAAAAAGAAAAAAGTTATTGATTTAAAAGAAAAAATCGCACCTTTTAGACCACACATTTCACATAAAGGAAAAGCACAGTTTCTAGTCGAGCTTTCTTCTGGAGATATTGAAAAGAATAAGTTGAAAATTGGCGATAGAATCGAATTTTAAATTTTAGATAAATGTTAATTTTTTAATAGAAATTATCTACTTTACTTAGGCTTACTAAGTTTTAATTTTTCCTCGTTGCCAGTCATCTAGAACCTGAACAGCAGCTTTTCTAATATCATTAATATTTCCTTTTTTCTTAAAGTTCATTTTTATAGCGATTGCTTCTAAAACAAGATCTAAATAATCATCGTTATCAAAACTAGCTGTATTTATCCCATAATGCTCTTCAACTTTACCTTTTAAGTCAGTAATTAGTAAGATTGCATTTTGTTCAGGATCTTTTAACTGATCAGGATTTCTACTTGCAATCATTGTTTGTAATTGCACATTATCCTTATTTTCTTCAGGAATAACACCAGGAGTATCTAGTAGAAATATTTTAGCAGTAACTCTAACTTTTTGAAGGGCTTTTGTAAATCCAGCTCTTGAACTAACTGGTGCTGCACCAGAACCTTTAATTGCATTAATCAAAGAACTTTTACCTGTATTTGGATAACCTACAATACCTACAACTGCTTCTTCTCCTCGAACAATTTCATTTATTTTTCTAAGTAAAACCATTGTATTTTTATGGTCTTTTGCGGAAATTTTTATAGTATGATCATATTTTTGAAGCGATTTATTTAATATTTCAGCACCTTCAGGAGTTAATAAGTCGCATTTGTTGAACGCAATTACATATTTTTTACCAGCTTTTTCGATTTTTCGAAGGATTTCATGGTTTATACTTTCTTCTGGCATTCTTGCATCTGCAACTATGATAATAACACTAGCATCATCAATTACATGATTTACAATTCTCCAAAAGTTTCCCATAGTAAGCCAGAAACAAGGGGGCCTTTTAATGTTTAACTGTTGGTTTATTTCAGATTTTTCTTATGTTTTGAAGAATTCGCAATTACTTTTTCGTCTTTCTTGACTCTTTTTTCTAATTTCTTAATATCTTCTTCTGGAGGTAAATTCTCAGGAACAATCCCACTTTCTACAAGTAAACCCCTAACTTTTGCATTATTTTTTACATGTTCACCAGTAATATGATTCTCCCCATTAAGATTTTCCTTCTTAACATTAAAATTAGTAATTTCTGTAGCTAAATTCTTAGCAGTTATTGTTACAGTTGGTAAGAAATCTGCTAAAGGTCGATGTTCTGGAACATTTAATTTTATTTTCATCGCTTTTGTATCATTCCCCCCGAATAGGGCTTCATCGCCTTTACTTCTAATTCTAGCAAAGCCCACATCATCAACTCCACGTTCATATATGAGTTTAGATAGTTCAGTTTCTGACGCAGTAAGTTTGTTTCTTGCATCAAATCGCTCACTTAAAGCAATCCTTTGTTCAATTAGTTCTTGTTTTCTTGTCTGTAATGCAAAATAACTTTGTGCAAAAGCAATTTCCTCTTTTCTAGGATCTCCATTTTGAGCTATAAGATAACATGCGTATCGAGATAGCATAATGTCTTCTATTTCTCTGCTTGCACCCTTTGGCATAGCTATCGTTTTCCTGACGCCAGGAAAATGATCATTTGTATTATGACCTGAATTACTACAAGATATTTTCGCTTTATCTATAGCATTAAGAAAATTCTCCCACTTATTGTATCCCAATAAAACTTGCAAATCTCTAGCAAACCAGAATTCTACTCCATCTACTTCATGAGCACAATCTTCGAATGTTTTTTGTAATTTTTTTATTATTAGTGTGTCCATTTTAATCAGCCCTTTACCAAAACAATATGATTTATATTTTACTAAAATAGAAAGCCTTTCACATTATAAACCTTTTTCTGGTGGTTGTCCAGTGCCCAACACGAGATTATTTTAGAAGAAATCATAGAAAAATATTTAAATCAGACTAGCACTAGGCGTACTTAGGAGTGATACTTATGACTAAAACAGTTTATGAATGTAAAATATGCGGATTTAAGATGGATGTTTCATCAAAGGAATATCAAGTACCTACACAATGCAGAAGATGCGAATGTAAGAATCTTAGAAAAATCGTCAAAGAAGATTAATTAAATTCCTTCTTTTATTTTTTGTATAAACAAATGTAGCAAGTAATTCTTAAGTAAATTCTAAAAATTAGAAAACAAAAAAAATAAAATATAAGACCTATTTACCAGAACCAGCTTGGAAGCGCTTGCAATTTAGTTTTGCCGTTCATGTATTTTCTTAATGCTTCTGGAACTGTAATTGTTCCGTCTGCATTTTGATAATTTTCAGCGATAGCTACCATTGCTCTAGATGTTGCAATTGCAGTGTCGTTTAATGTATGTGCGAAATATCTTCCTGTTGCTCCGCCATCGATTTTTATGTTTAATCTTCTAGCTTGAGCGTCAGTCATATTTGTACAACTGCATACTTCAAAGTAAGCCTTCTTTCTAGGAGACCATGCTTCAATGTCTGCTGATTTTGCTTTAAGATCAGCTAAATCTCCAGAACAAATTTCTAAATGTCTTATAGGTAATCCAAGACCTTGGAATATTTCAATTGAATTTTGAACTAATTCTTCATAAAGTTTAAAGGAATCTTCTGCTTCACAAATAACAATTTGTTCAACTTTATTGAACTGATGTACTCTGTAAACTCCTTTTTCATCAATACCGTGGCTTCCAATTTCTTTTCTGTAACAAGCAGTATTTCCAAATATTCTTATTGGAAGTGCTTCTTTTTTTAGAACTTTATTCATAAACATTCCAATCATACTGTGTTCTGAAGTTCCAATTAAGTATAAATCTTGACCTTCAATTTTATACATCATATTATCCATTTCAGTAAAACTCATTACTCCAGTTACAACTTCGGACTTAATCATATTAGGAGGAAGAACATAAGTGTATCCTTTCTTTTTCATGAAGTCAACTGCATATTGTCTTAGTGCATCTTCAAGTTCAGCCATATCTCCTTTAATAAAATAAAATCCATTTCCAGAGGTATTTCTTGCTGACTCAAAATCTCCATTATTTAATGCTTCAAGAAGTTCACCATGATTTTTTACTTCAAAACCTTTATCTTTAACTTCTCCGTATCTAGCAACTTCAACATTCTCAGAATCATCTTTTCCAACTGGAACAGATTCATGCATAATATTTGGGATAACTTTTTGTTTATCTAGAATGCTTTTTTGTAAAACTATAACTTTATCTTCAATTTCTTTAATTCTTGCAGGAATTAATTTAGCTTCAGCTAAAATTGGTGCGACATCTTGCCCTGCTTTTTTAGCTGTATTGATACTTTCAGAAAATTTGTTTCTTTTTGCTCTTAAATCTTCAGACTCTTTAAGTAAATTTCTATACTCTTTGTCTTCTTCTAATAGTGCGTCAACAAGTGCTAACTTGCTGTCTTGAAACTTCTTTTTGATGTTATCCTTTACAACTTCAGGATGTTCCCTTATATATTTGATGTCTAGCATGGAATACGCAATTATGAGCTTATTTTTATGCGTTTTGGTTTATAGAGTACATCCGAAAAATATTCATTCAAGTATACTGCCTGACTATGAGCCATTTTTACGTTTAGAGATTACGAGCCACGATGAGCGCATAGCGAAGAGTGAGCGACATTTGACAGGCGAATGCCGGCAAAAAGTAGTTGGGCGAATTGGCAGTATACTTGGAACTACTGAAATATTCCGAATGCACCCATATTTTTCCAAATTATTTATATATATCTATATCTACTTGATATGTCATGACCAAACCGAAAAGTGAGTTTTCCGTAAAGGTTGAGCGAATTCCTAATCTAGATAGAGAACTTAGAGATAACATAAGGAAAGATTTAGATTTAATTTTAGGAAAATTTTCTAGTCGAAATGAGTTTGAATTGAGATTTCAAGCAGTTAACTTATTGTATCAACCTTTTGGAGATTTATTGGAGAATCCTTATTGTAAACCTGCAATTGATGCACTTTCTAATTCTAGGTTAGTAGAATATAACAAGCAAATTTTAGAAGGACTTTTTGATTCAACAAAAGAGGATCAATACAAAAGAATGCTTGATGAAGGAAATTTAGGAGTTCTAAAAATGGTGACTAATCTTTGGACAGCAGGTATGATTGGATTTGATGCTGAAAAGTTATTTGAAGAAAAAGGAATTAAGTATCTTGAACATGAATTTATGATTGAGAAAGATAAAATATTAGTGCCTTCTTATGGGCACATAATCAAAAGAAATTCAGAAATGGTTCAGGTTGCTAATATAAAAGAATTGTATAAAAGAGAAGAGAGATATTACTAGATAATACTCCCCTGTGATTAAAACGAAAGTAAAACGATTAGTTTATCTTCTTTTGATTTTTGTGATCTATTTAATATCAGAAGTAACTACTTTATCCCTTCTTATAATTAAAACAATAACAATTACATTGACCCTCATTTCCACAATGCCTAGATTTAGTTCCTAAAAAAGCCTCTACACACGAACCTCGATTTTCAATTTCTACATAAGGGAAAGTTAAATTACTTTTTTTATCTTGAATTTGAAATTTAAAGTTCCAATCAGTTTCATTCATCAGACTTGGCCATTCACATTGCCCATCTTGCCAGCCATCTTTAATACAATTATCATGACACCTAATTCCACTTTTAGCCGGACTAAAGAGTGAAATAAGAAGAATGACTCCTACTAAAATAACTAAAAAAGTAATGCCCAAAATTATAAGTCGTTTCGCATTCATACTTATGTTATGAATAAATTCATTAATAAAGATTACCTTTTCAAATAATTATATGATACAAGATTCTTAAAATTTAAAAAACAATGAATTTGAGAAAAAAGATTAAAAAAAGGCAAAGCAAAAAATAAAAATTATTCCTTATTCGTCAAGGAACATTTCTTCTTTTTCTGTTTCTTCTTCCCTTCTGATTACTTTTACAGCATCAAATTTCAATGTGATTGGGATAGATACAGCAGCTTCCAAAAGTTCAACAACAACTTCTTCTTTCTCTTTATCCACTCTGCTAATTCTAGCATTTTCTCTTTTGAATGGACCTGAGATAATTTCAACAATGTCGCCTTTTCTAATGTTGCTTTCTTTTTTAACTGTTTCAAGCATGTGTTCAATTTCTTTAAAGTCTACTGGTTTGTCAAGAATTCCTCTTGCATAAGGTACACCAAAGATTGCTCTTTGAGCATCAGATACGTCAGATGCTTCAATAAAGATGTAGCCTCTCATTCCATGAGCTCTTACGATACTGAAAATATTGATTTTTTTATGTGCAATATTACTTTCAAGGAAATCAAATACTTGATCTTCTCTATTAGCAGTAGTTCGAATAACATAAAGATGACCTTTCATGTCCTTTTCAGTTAATACTTTAACTTCTTCTTTTTTAGGAGCATTAAGAACAATAGTTTTTGTATCTTTAGCGATAACAGGTTCTGATTTTTTTTCAGCACCTCGCATTTTAATTACAGCACCACTATTATTATCTTCTTTCTTTTGTAATTCAGCTTTCTCTGTAACATTAACTGTTTCATCAATTTCTATATCGTCTTCAATTTCAAAATCTGTCATTTTTCACCATTTAATTATGCACTGCTAAATATTAATTCATACATCAGTAATATCAAAAAACCCATTAGGCCGATAATAAAGATCCCTATTGCAGATACTTTTAATATTTTCCAAAATTCTTGCTTTGTTGGTTTTCTTGTTATAATAAAAACTCTTTTACATTCTGCGATAAATTGTTTTAAACCCATTTTTTCTTTACCTCATGTTTCAATATTATTTTTGATCATTACTTACTTTAATTTTTATTCATTTATTTTTTTAATTGATAGTTTTCTTCGCTGTAAGTATACTGCCAATTCGCCTTTCTACTTTTTGTCGGCATTCGCCTGAGTATTGTCGCAACGCTCGTTGCTATCGCACTCGCTGCTCCTTGGAGTCATACGCAATATTGGCTCATAGTCAGGCAGTATACTTTTTTTATGTAAACTGACTGTTATCTAAACTGAATATGTATTATTTGAAAATTTAAACTTAATCAACAATCTCAATACCTAATTCACTTTCTTTTTTAATTCTTTTAGCTTTTGTAGCTTTAGTTCCTGATATTTGAGTTGAATGAACACCTGTTACAATAAGCATTACTCTTAGGTTTTTACCCATGTCTTCGCTTATTTGAGCTCCCCAAATTACTCTTGCATCGGAATCAAGTTTTTCAGTTACTGTTTGAACAACAGTCTTTGCTTCTTCTAAAGTAAGATCACTTGAACCTATAATATTAATTAATGCCCCTTCAGCACCTGATATATCAACGTCTAATAAAGGATTAGATATTGCTCTTTCAACCGCTTCAACAGCTCGTAACTCAGTATCAGATTCACCAACACCAATCATTGCAACTCCACCGCCACTCATGACTGTTTTGATATCTGCGAAATCAAGATTCACAAGGCCTGCTTTAGTTACTAATTCAGTTACACCTTTAACGGAATTTGTTAAAATCTCATCTGCAATTTTAAATGCAGTTGCTAATGGTAATTTTGGAGCAATTTCTAATAATTTTTCGTTTGGAATTACTATTAAAGTATCAACATTTTTTTCCATTCTTTCAAGACCATATAAAGCGTTTTCATATCTTCTATGTCCTTCTACGGAAAAAGGCATTGTAACAATTCCTACAGTTAATGCACCCATTTTTTTTGCAATTTCTGCAACAACTGGAGCTGAACCAGTACCAGTTCCACCACCCATACCTGCAGTTATGAATACCATATCTGCACCATGAAGTGCGTCTTTGATTTCTTTTTCAGTTTCTTTTGCAGATTCTTCTCCAACTTTTGGAATTCCACCTGCACCATGACCGCCTGTTAATTCTTTTCCAATTAAAATCTTAATATCTGCGGATGTATAAAGTAAATCTTGAGCATCAGTATTCAATGCAATAGTTTCAGCACCTTCAACTCCTACTTCAGTTATTCTATTAATTGTGTTGTTACCACCGCCTCCACAACCTACTACTTTGATAGTCGCTCGATGTTGTTTTAGAATTTCTGCTAATTCTTCATCCGCAACATTTTTTTTATTTTTAGTTAAGTTTATTGTGTCAGCCATGTTTTAGCCCTCGCCTAGGATTTTTTATTGTAAACCTAGTTTTTATATGTTTCCTTTTGGGAAGTTAATCTTAATTTTCATTTAACTATAACTTTAAATTTTAATTTCATTAAATTAGTTATAGTTTAATTGAATTCAATTCCTTTTAATTCTGGAAGTAATGCTGTTAAATGCTTTTTAGCTTCAACTTTCATATCAGGAGTTAAGGCTCTATTGATTTTTACAATTCCTGATTTTTCATCATAAGTAAATTTGTCAACTGGAACTAATGAAGCTAATTTTTCCTTTACATCAACAATTTTTCTTAATATTTTGTAATCATAAGTAACATCTTGGCCTGCTAATGGATGATTAAAGTCTACTAAAGTTCTTCCTGCGCTAACTTTTCTTACAACTGCGATTTGACCATCAATATTTACATGAAGGCCAGTTTGAGGCATAATTTTGTCTTTTGTGAATTTTGAAGTTGGTACTAATTGAATTAAACTAGCATCTTTTTTTCCAAATGCATTTTCAGCAGTTAAAACAACAGAGTAAGCTTTTCCTACTTCTTTTCCTTCAATGTTTTGATCAAGACTTTTTAGAATACTACTATTTCCAACACATAGTACGATTGGTTTTATATTTGCAACAGGCAATTTGAATTTCTTTGCAACTTCAATATCAGTTGTATCAAATACTACATCATTGACTTTACCAGTGTAAGTTAGTTCTATAAAATCGTTTTTTTTAATTGTGTTGTCTGCCATTTGTATCGTCTCTTTAGTTCCTAGTAATTATTAGCAAAGTTGTCATAAACTTAAAGCATTTAATTCACTCTTTTGTTCTTCTTCGTGCTTTGAAAACTAGGTGGTTTAAAGCATAAGAACACTCTTGATACAGAGGGGATATTTATAAATGTTTTTGTTTTTTAGTTTAAGAGTTACTTCTAAAAATGAAGCTATAAGTATACTGCCTTGCTATGAGCCAATATTTCGTATGACTATGTGGAGCAACGACGAACGATAGTGAGGAGTGTCGCGACTATAATCAGGCGAATGCCGACAAAAAGTAGAACGGCGAATTGGCAGTATACTTAACTTAAGGAAGCAAGGTTTACTTAATGCAATAGAAAATTTTGTTAAGAATATCATAAGTATAACTAATTTTATATATCCCGCTGATATTGCTATTTTAAGAAAAATATGGAAATAGTCTTTAAGATTCAAAAAATTGAGTTTGATCATGCTAAGTCTATTGCCAAACTTTACGGGAGAGATATAAAGGGGCGAAAGATTTGCCTTTTTGAAAAAATATACGATTATTTTCTAATGGATATTACTTTATTTTCAGCGGAAGAATTAGAACTAATAAAAAAAGAACTTGAATTAAGAACTGAAATTTTTGATGCGGAAATAAATGATACTCCTGCTAAATTTTTAAAATGTTTTACTAAATCAATTATTGAAACTAAAAATGAAATTGAAAAATTGAAAGCAAAAGTGTTTCAAATAAATGGAGAGAGGAAAGAAAATAAACTTAGTTTGGATTTTTATGAAGATGATTTAAATTATGAGAAAAAATTCCTTATTGAAAAAAACATTAATTATTCTACATGCTATATTGCAGATGTAAAAGAAACTGAAAGCGATATGAATGTTGATTTTACTGGCGACATACAGAATATGAAAGAAGTCCCCACTGGATCAGTAGACATAAAACCTAAAATACTTTATTTTGATCTCGAAACTTATGACGACGGAAAAGGAATTGATTTTACTAAAAACCCGATTTTAATGGTAAGTTTGTATTCAGATAATCCTCAAACACTTCAAAAAGTTCTTGTTGCAAAAGAATACGCAACTAAACGTGACGACATAGAAATGTGCGGTAGCGAACAAGATATGCTAGACAGACTTGTTAATTTTATTAATATATTCAAACCAGACATAATCTCTGGATACAATATTAAGAATTTTGATCTACCTTATATATTAGAAAGATGTAATGTGAATAAGGTTAAATGTCACATCGGGGCGGATTTCTCTGAGGTTGAAATAAAGAAAAATAAATCTAAATTTAATATTGAAGGAATTCAAATCTTTGATATGTATGAATTTTTAAAAAGAATTATGCGAGGGTCAGTTCCTGACGACAATATGAAACTTGATACTGTTTGTAAAAGTATTTTAGGAAGACAAAAAGAAGAAGTTAAATTAAAAGAGCTCTCTTTGGTTTGGGAAGATCATAAACGACATGATGAAATAGATAAATTTGTTAGTTATTGCCTTACTGATTCAATACTTGTATTTGAGCTATACAACTATTTTTCTTTTGATATAATTGAATTTTCAAAAATGTTAAATGTAAGTTTTGATGAACTTGCAGAACTTTCATTCTCACAGATTGTCGAAATTTATTTAATTAATAATTGCAGAGAAAACAATCAGATTGTTCCCAGATTACCAAATCACGACGAGATTTCTGCTAGAAGTGAAAAAAGATTACAAGGCGCTTTTGTTTTTAAGCCTCAAGCTGGATATTATGAAAAGCTAGTTGTGTTTGATTTTAGAAGTCTGTATCCGTCTTTAATTGAATCTCATAATATTGCTAAGGGAAGATTATTTTTGAAAAAGGAATTTGCAGAAAAGAAAGAACACGAAAAACATCTAGGTAAAAGTCACCATATTGAAAAACTAAATTCAATAGAAGAAGTTCCTGAAAGACCTTATTATATCTTACAAGAACCAAAAGCATTTATTCCAAATGTTGTTGGTAAAATAATTGAAAGAAGAGGAAGATTAAAAGAATTAATTAAAACAACTAAAGATGAAAAAGAAAAAGCACTACTTAAATCTCGTATAGGAACACTTAAATTAATTGCGAATTCATTATATGGATATCTTGGATTTAATATGGCAAGATGGTATTCTTTTGAATGTGCTGAAAGTGTGACTGCATTTGGAAGATATTACATTAAAAAAACAATCGATATTTTTAATAATAAAAATTTCACCGTAGTGTATTCAGATACAGATTCAATTTTTGTTCTTTTAGGAGATGGAACTGTAGACACAGCAATGAAAGTACTTGAGGAAATAAATGACTCATTGCCTGGACTTATGACACTTGAATTCGAGAGCGAATATAAGTGCGGAATTTTTGTTGAAACTAAAGTAGAAGGAGGCGGTGCTAAAAAAAGGTATGCACTACTTGATACTCTTGGAAAACTTAAAATTGTAGGAATGACCGTTGTTCGAGGAGATTCAGCACCAGTTGCAAGAGATATTCAGAAAAAAGTTCTGGAAATATTGCTAAAAGAAAAAGATGTTGACAAAGCAAAAAAACTTGTTAAATTAGAAATTAAAAATCTCAACAAAAGAGAAGTAAAGGACTTTGTTTTAAAAACTAGATTAACTAAGCCTGTTGAAGAATACGAATCAAATAGTCCACATGTAATTATTGCTAAAAAAATGATTGAAATGGGTAAACCAGTATTCCCTGGAAATTTTGTAGAATACATTATTTCTAATATGAATTCAAATAATAAAGGAAATAAACCTGAAAAAGGAACAATTGGTGAGCGAGCAAAAATGCCAGATGAAGTTACTATAAAAAATATTGATTTTGATTATTATATTCACAATCAAATTCTTGCAGCACTTGAAAGTATTTTTGATGTATTTGACGTAAACATTTCAGAATTCGACAAAGATCAAAGCGATCTAACTAGTTTTTTCTGAATACAAATTTTAAATAAATCACCTGGAACTTTAATTTAATTTAGAACTAATAAATTTAAATATAAAAGGATATTTTTGCTTAAGTTCTAATATTTTATTACGTAAAGATTTTGCTTCATGATCAAATTTTTTTATTAAAGTAACAATGTGACGTAAAGATTCTTTAGAAGTCATTTTAGTGTAATCAACGTCTTTAGAAAGAGTTGGAAAATGTCTTTGCAATACATCAGACATAATTGCAGTTTCTGCCAAATTGACACCTTTTTCAAAAATTTTCTCCTCTTGCACCAAAACTTTTTCTTCCTGTACTAAATAATTTTCAATTTTAAGTAATACTTCAATATCATCTCGCCAAATTTTAGTAGCACCAATTATTGCAAATCTATATTCTTTTTCTGCCAAAGGATTTTCATTTAAAAGATCTTTTTGAAACATCTTTTGATATTCATTAGCACTTGAGCCAAAAATATATGTTTCAATACTATCTGCATCTCCACTAAGACTTCCATCAGAATTAAGTTTTGGACCAAGAATTCTGCTCGATAAACTCCAATCTTTTTTGAAAATATCATACAAGATTTCTGTTTTTATCCTGTTATCGACAGGATTAATTATGAACTTTTTCCAAACTGCATGATTACTAGAATTAGCTTGATTTACTATTTTAAACCATTGAGAATAGGAAAATGATTTAACGTCAGTGTATAATAAGCTTTCCCAAACAGTTTCAGGTATATTTCCTAAAAAACTATAACCGGCCATGCTTGTTTAATTGATATTGGAGTTTATATTTGTTGTTATATCAAACTAAATAGAAGGGAAGATAATTATTAATAAATAAAAACAATTTCTAAAATAAAAAAATATCATTGAACCAAATTACATCTTAATAACATACTGGGCAAGATATAATGCTAAAGTAATTGCTGCGAATACAAAGTAAACAGGTTTATTCCACTCATATACTTTATGACCATCAAATCCCAAAATAGGAATCATATTAAATAAAGCTAACCAGGAGTTAATAAACCAGCCATAATATATTATAGGAGAGGTTATTCCATAAATAAATAAGCCTGCAAAAACTAAGGCGAAAAGTATATTTACTAAAGGTCCTGCTAAGGAAATTAAACCAAATTGTCTTTTAGTTTTTACATTCGAGATTTGAACTCCACCTGGACTTAAAAAAACCCAGCCGAAAAAAGAAGTGAAAAGTCCAAACATCAACCAGCCCATGCTTGCGTGGAATTCAGTTCTACAATGAAAATAAATTGCTGTAAATTTATGAGCAAGTTCGTGAAGCACAAATGAAATTCCTACTGTTAATAGAGCAATACCACATACATACATAAATGCAGTAAGACCTGTGCCAGAACTTCCTTGAAATAATAATATTCCGAATATGATTGATAATATCGCTGTTGATTTAATTATTGCTATGACTTCTTTTACTGTAAACATTGTTTCTCCTTTACTTCTTATATTTCTAAAATTATCCTAGTTACTTTGCACATATTCAATAAATCAAATCACAATTGCTTTTTAATTGCGTTTAATCTACCAAAAGGGTAAATATCTAACTCTTCTACTACAAAAACATCTGAGTCATTTAAAACTTTTTTTGTTATATAAGGAGAAAGAAGCGTTTCTTGCAATATATCAGTGCCAGCAGCAGTTTGATTTAAAGAGGGAAGAACTATTAAAGTTTTTTCAGTAGATTTATTTGTTTTGGATAATTTACCTGTATTACTAATTAAAACACATTTAAATTTCTCAGTTCTAATGTTATTAGTAATCGTTATTGCAGGATGTTCATGTCCAATAACAACATATTTATACTTTTTTGAGGTTTCAATTACCTGATTTCCGTGCGAAAAGAAAAAATTTCCTAATTCATAATATTTTACAAAACTTAAATTAATATCGCCGACAATTTTAGTAATTGTTTTGTCATGATTTCCTTCAATTAGAATTATATCTTTGCATTTGGATTTTAATTCACGCAGATAATTTAAAATTGCAACTTTTTGTTTATAAGGAATAATGCCAAAATGTACTTCTAAATCGCCTAAAAGAATTATTTTCTCTGGCTTTAATTTTAATAAAAGTTTATTGGTTATTTCTTGAATTTCATTAATTCCAATAACTGGAGAAAATGCACCACTTGCAGACAAAGCTTCATCTGAACCTATATGTAAATCCCCTAATACCAAAGTTTTGTATTTTTTAATATATAGAGCAGGACCAACTAAATCAAAATCCGTAAAATGAAGAGAGGTTATATGAGAGGAAGGATCCATAAATTAGATAAGAAGAGAAATTGCTTAAAAAAGTTGTGAATTATCAGGATTATTTAGATGAGCTAGAACCTAAAAATACTTTAGTCAAAAGTATGCGGCCAATTCGCTTATCTTCTTTGAGTTCGCTAGCGCTCACGAATAGTCGCCACGCTCGTGCGCTACCGCTTCTCGCTGCTCCGTTGAGTCATACGACAAATTTGCTCATAATCAGGCAGCATACTTTTGGATCGTATTTGATAAACTCTTAAAACAACAAGAAAGTGTAATTAATGACTAGGATAAAGTAAGTCTTTAGGAGAAATAGAAATCATTCCAGTGTTATTAGGAAGAGGTTTTAATTCAATTTGGTCGTCAACAATATGATATTTTTCAGCAGTTGCTTTGTAGTCTTTAGCTGTAGTATTAACTAGATGTTTTTTTCTTGGATCATAATCAGGAACATGATCATAATTTAATTTAACTGGCAGCATCTCATATGCACGAATTGCACCATTAGTTCCTTGAAATTCAGGATCAAAATATAATAACGTATTCAATTGTGGAAGTCTAGAATTAGAAGGGTTTTGTAAATCTAATACAGCACTTTCTAAATCTCGAAGATGAATCATAGAATCTACTGTTTGCTTAGGCAAATGTTTTAGACTTTTATTTTTTTTAAGATTTCCTCGTTCTGCAAGTCTTACATAAAAATTTTTATCGTCTTTTAAGAATACGTTTCCAACATAATTACCAGCTGCAAGTTCTTGTTTTGCTTTTTCTTGGTATTCTTCAACTGGCATCTTATTTGAATGCAAAAACCAATAAATAGTTTCTGCAGGAGTATCTGGAAATAAATTAACTTTTGCAACTAAATGATCGTCAGATTGATCTAATAAGTTAAAACTAGGGTATTGGGCCATTAAATTTGCTACGTAGTCAGACATTCTTTGCCGAACTGCTTTTGGTGCCATAATAGGCTTAATTAAAGTACTTATATATAAATATATCTAAAATTTAACTACTTAAGAGTAACTAATAGCCAAAACCTTTATAAATAAGCGATTTTACCAAAAAAAAATATGAAATTCCCTAAAGAAATGGCACGAGCTAGAAAAATGCCAGTAGGACTATTCACCGCTAAATTAATTAAAACTGCGGATGGAACTAACACTATTCTTGCTATAGGTAAACCAAATGTTGCATTAGAATCACTAATGAGAGCAGTTAATCAAAGGATTAGCGAGTTTTATCACAGTCAAGGATATAATTATATAGATAATAATCCCACTTTTTTAGAAGCGCGAGAACAAATTATATATGGTTCTGCATGTAATGGAACAAAAAGCACAGATATCCTTAAAGTTCTTGAGACCCAAACAGAAATTAGACCATTGCTTTATAATGCATATAAAGATACTTTTGAAGCACCAGCTCAATTTTTGTATAAGAGAGCAAGACATAGCATCGAAAAAGCAGTTGTAGCATTTCAACCAATTAGCGAAACTGCAAGATTAGCAGATGATGCAAAAGCATTCTATGAATATTTGCCAATGAAATATAAAGTGTAGATTAATAATTGCAATTAGAGATTAAATTATAAAATATTTTTCTAAAGATACAATACTAAAATAATAATAAATAAAATAATAAAAAATCAACCGAAATAGTTGACTTTTTCTTTTACCATCTGAGTTCCTTTTGCTGACGAGAATTTGTTTTGCAAGTCTGCATAAGCAGCGTCAATTTCAGGCGTAATAGAAGGTCGTACTTCTTTCATTGCGTCTTCAAAATCTGCTTTAGTAACTTTCATATTATCTAATACTTGTTTTTGTTTAGCATATTCTTCTTGAGATACTTTTTCAGAGTCTAGTTTTTGTTTTAATTCTTTATCTTTCTCATTGTATCTTCTCAAAGTTCGAATTGCAGCTTCTCTACAAACACTTTCAATGTCTGCACCAGCATAACCAACTAACTTTTTGCTGATCTCTTCAAAATTTACATTTTCTGCACAAGGGATTCCTTTTGCATGAATTTTAATTATTTGCTCTCGTGATTTGTCGTCCGGACCAGGAATTAAAAGCAATCTGTCAAATCTTCCAGGCCTTAGTAATGCCGGATCTAATCTGTCAGGTCGATTTGTTGCACCAATGATTATTACATCATTCATTTCTTCAACACCATCAATTTCAGTTAATAGTTGATTAACAACACTATCAATTGCATGATTACCTTCATTTTCTCCGCCTCTTCTTGGAACTAAACTATCTATTTCATCAAAGAAAATAATACATGGGGAAACTTGTCTTGCTTTTTCAAATATTTTTCGAACAGCTTTTTCAGATTCTCCAACCCATTTACTTAATAGTTCTGGACCTTTAATTGAAATAAAGTTAGCTTCACTTTCAGTTGCAATAGCTTTTGCCATCATAGTTTTTCCAGTTCCCGGAGGACCATATAGAAGAATTCCTCGAGGAGGTCTTATGCCCATTCTGATAAATGCTTCAGGATTTGTTAACGGCCATTCAACAGCTTCTTTTAATTGTTGTTTAACTTCATCAAGACCACCAATATCAGTCCATTTAACTTTTGGAACTTCAATTAGTACTTCTCTAAGAGCACTTGGTCTAACTGTTTTTAATGCAAATCTGAAATCTTCCATTCGAACAACTAATTTTTTTAATATGTCTTGAGGAATTTCTTTCTCGTCTTCTAAATCAATTGCAGGCAATACTTTTCGTACAACACACATAGCTGTTTCTCTTGATAAAGCGGCTAAATCTGCCCCAACAAAACCATGAGTAACTGTTGCAATTTGATCTAAATCTCTTTGAATTCCTTTAGATTTAATATCACTATAAAAAGAATCATCTATTACTTCAGCTTCAACTAATTCATTAATGAATGCCTTTACTTTTGCAGATTTATTTTTATTTACATTTTGAATTAATTTAATTCTCTCGTCGTTTAAAGTCCAAACTCCTTTAGCTTGCTGTTCAATTATATAATTTTCAGTTTCCTTTAACGCTGATACAACTTCTTCTAACAAAATAGTATTTTGAAATTTATCTAAAATCAAAGTTAATTTTTCTTTTATAGAACCACTAGTAGAAATTTCTTTTTTTAGTGCAAGTATTTCAGCATTTTTAGTTTCTAATTGCTCTTTTTTTCTTTCTATTTTATTTTTAGCTTGAGTAAGCATATTGAAAATTCTTCCAGCTGCAGACTCATCAGTAGTTTTTCTTTTTCTTTCTAGAATTGCTACTTCTTCTTGCATCTCTGCAATATCTTTTTTAATTGAAGCTAATTCGTGCTCAGAATCAGAGATCTTAATTTCATTTACCTTTATTTTTTTAGGAATCTGTTCTAATAGTTTATCTTTCTTTAATAATAATTCGCTGCCTGCAAGATCGGGATAGAATGTTCCTTCTAATGGCATGCTTCTTGTGTGAATTTTAATAATTGATAATCTGCCTGCTTTACTTGGAGGATTGATTTCAATTTCTCGATCAAATCTTCCTGGTCTTCTTAATGCAGGATCTAATGCATTTGGCATGTTTGTTGCTGCGATAACTACAACTTTACCTCTGCTTTTTAATCCATCCATTATTGACAATAGCTGTGCTACAACTCTTCTTTCAACTTCTCCTTTACTTTCTTCTCTGTTTGTTGCAATTGCATCAATTTCATCAAAGAAAATAATACTTGGAGCATTTTTTTCAGCATCTTCGAAGACTTTTCTTAAGTTTGCTTCAGATTCCCCGTAGAATTTAGACATTATTTCAGGTCCGTTGATGACGGTAAAATTAGAATTTGTTTCATTTGCAATTGCTCTTGCTAAAAGAGTTTTTCCAGTTCCTGGAGGACCATAAAGTAAAACTCCTTTTGGAGGTTCAATTCCTAGTTGTGCAAATACTTCTGGGTGTTTTAATGGCAATTCTACCATTTCTCTGATTTTCTTAATTTCATCATCAAGTCCACCAATATCTTCGTAACTTACATCAACTTTTGTTGCAGTTTCTTCAGAGATTTCAACAGCTTCAGGATTAAATTCAACAGTAGAAGATTCAGTTATAATTACAGGAGAACCTTTGGGTAAAACATCAACAACTTGAAATTTTAAGTCTCCAGCAAAACCAAAACCTTGAAAACTTTCATTCATTATATTAAAAATATCACTTAAGAAAGGACTATCAGTTAAGTTAGATCTTCGTCTTCTAGTTCCACCTAAACTTACTAGGTCGCCTTTTACAACGGGTCTACCAAGTAAACCTTGTCTAAATACTTCTGATGGAGCTTTTACAGAAATTCCTTGATGAGCTGGAGCAATTATAACTTTTTTAGCTTCTAAAACTTCAGCTTTTTTTATTTCTACATACTCGCCAATTCCAGTTCTAGCATTTCTTCTAGTAAGACCATCCATTCTAATTATTTTTAGACCGATATCTCCTGGATATGCTCGTTCAACAATACAAACAGTAGCTTTCTCGCCTTTAATCTCAACTATGTCACCTTGCTTTAAACCAAGCTGATGCAAAATATCAGAATCAACCCTAACAACACCTTTGTTTACATCATCCTGTACTGCCTCTGCAACTTTGAGTTTATAGCTATCTGCTGTTTTTACCATGTAATATGCAATGGGGGTTGAATTAATAAAGATTATTATTCAAAAACGATTATATTGGAGAGGCAAGAGTCATAACTTATAAGATAATAAAGTATACTGCCTGGGTATGAGCTAATAAAACGTATAAAGATTTCGAGCCACGATGAGCGCATAGCGAAGAGTGAGCGACATTTGACAGGCGAATGCCGACAAAAAGAAGTAGAGCGAATTGGCAGTATACTTTATGGGAGACGAAATATAAGAATAATAGTAATAAGTAATAATAGCAAAAGAATCAAATCTAGAATAAAAAAAATAATAATCTGAAATTACTAAATAAATTAATCCATACCAGAAAAATATATTTCCTGACCATTGAATGCAGTTAGTTTTACTCCAGTCATAGGCCCACATTCATAATCAGTTTCTGCTTTTTGTAATCTGCCAACTAATTTTGCTTCTAAACCTTGAGACCTAATTAATTTAATTGCTTCATCTGGATTATTAGTTGCTACAAATCCATCAGTTCCCATTGGCCATTTTTCATATGCATCTTGTACACTTAATGAGTATGCAGCTAAAGTTACTTCTCTCCAATCTGGTGCAAATAAATTATCTTTTAAGTCGACATATAAACCATGTTTAGCTAAAGGTCTTGCTAATTTTCCATTATATGCCCCACCGCTATTGTGGAATACACTTGTTGCTAAACCTTCATCAAATAATTTTTTGAATGTTGGATATAAAATTGTCGAATGTTGTGCTAGATATGGAAGGAATAATTTCCCTTCTTCTGTTTGATGCCAATTTTCTCCAAATAAATTAACCATAACTTTTCTTTTTGCAGTTATGCCGTTTGATCTTGGATTAGAAACTCCTTTTATTGCAATTAAATAATTTCCTTCCTGAGGTTTTGGAAGATTATGAAGTCTGTCTTCATCAATTGTACTTACTGCGGAACCACTTATGTTGTAACTGTCTGAGTTATCAGTATAACCTCGAAGTCTATCGCCTAAATCTTCATGTTGCAAAATTCCTAGTACATCAAATTTTTCAGTAACTAAACGAAGTTTATCTTCAATCATACCAACAGGTATTTTTCCTTTTGTTTCAATCACACCGGAAAGAACTCTAACAGCTGCAGCTAATTTTCCAGAATCATCAACATTCATTGCTGCAAAATCTTCAACACCACAAGGTAATTCTTCAATATAATCTTCATAACTTGCACCAAGAAAATCCATCATGACAGATAATTGTTTTAAATTCAAATCCATCCATCGTTCATAGAATTCTGTTTTAGTTCCAATACCATCGCAATTGATGAAAACCGCATCTCCTTTCGGGTCGATAATTGCGTAATTTAATTCGTGCTGAAAAATACTTCCAACACTTCGACCCAGGATGTGATCTTTTGAAATAGCACTAATCATAGTTCCAGATAAATTTGCAGGACAATTAACTCTTGCACCTAAATCTGCTAATTCACCATTCATAATTGGAAGATGATAGAAGTCGGCATTTTTTCTAAGTTCATTTCCTATAATAGAAATCATATCAAGATTCATAGAACTTGCATCGACAACATCTCCAAATCCTATTGGAGTGGCACCAACATTGCGACTACCTTGAACTAATCTATCCACTAAAGATTTTACATATTTTGGTAAATTTGTTTCCTTGGGATCTCCACCCATAGAATGCACAACAATTAAACTATTTTTGGGAGGTCGAAGAACTGCAATTCCATTCATTCCTTGACTTACTATGTCAACTAATGGATTTTTTAGGGTAGGAGCAACTAATGAGGCTAATAATTTAAACCTTTATCGCCTTGTTTGATTGTATTTGCGATGTATTCGTCAACTGAATTTTCTCTACCCATATTTCTAATGTTAAAACTAATTGCTTAAAAAGATTTTGTTATTTAGAAATGGTTATACTCGTTAGATTTAGAAGGAGTAAGGATAGAATATCTAACTAGCTTTTCTTAAATCTCGTCTCATTAAATATTCATCTTGGTCAGGGGAATATAAATGTTCTTTGCCAGTTATTTTGAATCCATTATGAATAAAAAATTCTACTCCTTCAAAATTTGCTACAGATACATCTAAAGTCATTGTTGCCCTTTGAGTTTCAGCTTCGACTTGTTTTAATAGAAAATGACCTAAATCTCTATTTTGATATTTTGGATCGATTCTGAAATTTTTTATTGCTACATTATTTGGATTTACTAAATGATATACAGCAGTTCCAATTACTTTTCCTTCTGTAATTGCAATGATTGGGATATATGTAGATGCTTCAATTCGAGTTTTACATTTACCAAAAAGCCAATCAAGATAACCTGAATAAAATTGAGGTTGCTTTTCCATAAATCTCATAAGATTAGCTAAATCTTTTTCATCTTGAACTGTTGTAACGGTTAGTGGGAACATATTTACTACTGGGAAGATATTATTATTTATAAAAGTAAGGATTTAGGGAACTAACTAAAATCACTTCCAGTTGCAAAAAGTATGATGCCAATTCGCCTACCTTCTTTTTTCCGGCATTCGCCTGTCAGTAGTCGCTACGCTCGTCACTATGCGTTCCTCGCTGCTCCGTTTCTTTATACGTTATATAGGCTCATAGTCAGGCAGTATACTTTTTGCTTTATGTTTATGTTTAGCTAATGAAATAACAATCAAAGTATTTATAAATTATGAAAATATTAATTCTAGAATGGCAAAAGAGAAAAAAAACTTTCTTACTGCATTGATTTTATCCATATTGGTTGGAAGTCTAGGAGTCGATAGATTCTACCTAGGATATGTCGGGTTAGGAATTCTTAAGTTGATTACACTTGGGGGTTGCGGAATTTGGTGGTTAATAGATGTAATATTAATTGCAACAAAAAGCCTGAAAGATGCAGATGGAAATGAACTTCAAGGAAATTAAAGATAAGTTTATCGGATATATATCTTTAGAGAAACCTATTAATAGAGTTATTTCTTTTAGTGTTATCTTGGTTTTATTGGGAGTAATTCCACTTAAATATATTGAATATACACATAATTTATCCTTATGCGCTCACACTCTAGGAAAATATTGTTATTCTGTTGGAATTACTAGAGGAGTTTCTTCAATACTTAAAGCAGATTTTCTACAAGCATGGAATTTTAATCCTCTAGCATACTTAGTTTTACTGGTTATAATAATAATTATAATAGTTGACTTAGTAAAAGTATTAAAAACTAAATAAAAAGATAGTTAAGGGAATTCTTGTATATAATTAAAGTAATAAATCCTAAAAGCTAAATATTTTTAAATGCTGGTTTAAATGCAATAGAAAGTAGAGAAAAGGAAGAGGAAAGGAAGGAGTTAAAATGGCTGAAAAGAAAAAGAAAATAGAAGTTTCTAAACAAGAAAAACCAGTTATTACTGATACTAAAATTATTAATGAGAAAAAAAGTAAAGGTTATTATCATGCTAGAGCAATTATTGAGATTGTGGGAAAGCCAAAAGAGCATATTGTTTCCACACTTTCTGATTATATTGTAAAAATAAGTAAAGATCAATATGTTAATTTAATTTCTTATAAACAAGAAAAAGCAGAGAAAGCACAATCTTCGGAAGATTTTTTTCAAGCTTTTGCTGAAATTGAATTTTTATCTAAAGATATCGAAGGATTAATGAATTTCGTAATTGATTATATGCCAGCTTCAGTTGAAGTTTTGGAACCTTCAAAAATTAACGTTGACGCACATTTTGTTTCTAATATGTTAACTGAACTTGTAGGAAGACTTCATACTATAGATATGGAATATAAGAAATCCAAAGCACAAAATGATTTCCTTGGAAAAAGCCTTGGTATAATGATTCAAAACTCAATTTTGATTTTACTAAATATGGGCCCAAGAGAAATAGAAGGAATATCTCAAATTGTTGGAGTTGAAGCATCTCAAGCAAAAATATTTGCAGATAAATTAATTGCTGATGGAAAAGTAGAATTAGTAAATAACAAATATCAATTATTAAAGATTCCCGTTAAAAATGAACAAAAATCAGGAAAAGCAAAGTAAAGAGAAAGAAGTTAGTAAAAGCGAAATAAAAAAATCTGGCAAAGTTGCAGTAATGGAAAAAAAGCCAGAAAAAATAGTCGCAGTTGAATCTAGTAAAGAGAATTCTTTAAAGGAAAAAAAGGATATGACTACTGCCGATATTACTAATAATCATGCAGCTGCTAACAATAATTCAGTTACTTTAAATAATGCTAATACTAAACCTGAGAATAAAAAAAGTCTTCCTAATCTTCCTGAAGAAACAATTAGAAAAGTTGAAGCAATACTTTTTGCATCTTCTAAAAGGATGACTAAAGACGAAATTGCAGCAGTCTTACCAGAAATTCCACCGAAAGATGTAGAGATTGCACTTAAACAACTTAAAATTAATTTTGAAAACTTGAATTTGTCTATATATTTAGAATTTAATGAGAATGCTTGGAAATTATCTCTTAAAAAAGAATACCTTCCACTTGCTGAAAAACTTATGCCTAGTACTGAGCTACCTCGGCCAGTTATTGAAACTCTTGCAATTCTTGCATGGAAAGCACCAATTTTACAAGCAGAATTAGTTCATCTTAGATCTGCTTCAGCTTATGACCATATCGGCGAACTTGAAAAAATCGGACTTATTAAAAGAACAAGACAAGGAAGAAGTTTTGTAATTGATTTAACTGAAAAGTTCTATGATTATTTTGATTTACCAAAAACAAGTGTTCAACAACTTCTAGAAGGGTATGAAGATCCTGTTGCGGAAGTTAGAAAAGAAGAAGGCGTTAAGGAAACTGATGAGCAAAGAAAAGATCGATTGATTGCTGAAATTAGAAAAAATAAAATTAATCCTGAAGACATTATTGCAAAAGATAAAGAATATTTACAAAATTTTGATAGTAGACTAAAATCAATTGAAGGCGAAACTAAAGTTATAAGTGATGAAGTTCAAAAAGGAAAACAAGAAATGGACGCAGATTTAGCTAAAAAAGCAGGCATGCCAGTTGAAGAAAGTGTTGAAGGAATTAAAGCTGATGAACAAGCTGCAGAAGTAAATGAAGCTGAATTAGAATCAAAAGCTATTGATTTAAATGATGAACAAGATGCTATGGAAGAAGATAAAGCAGAAGCGAATTCAGATTCTAATGCAGAAAAGAAAGAAAGTTAGTTAATTATTTCATAACTTTTTTATAATACTCATGATTTGTCATGATATATAATATACGAGGAACAAGAAAATGAAAGTAGCAATAAACGGATTTGGAAGAATCGGAAGAATGGTATTTAAAGCAGGATTCAAAGACCCAGCAATAGAATTTGTAGCAATTAATGATCTTACTGAACCTAAGACTTTAGCTATGCTTCTAAAATATGATTCAACTCATGGAAGATTCCCAGCTGACGTAAAAGCAGGAGACAAATGTATTATCGTAAATGGCAAAGAAGTAAAAGTATTTGCTGAAAGAGACCCTACAAAGTTACCATGGAAAGACCTTGGTGTTGATGTAGTTATCGAATCAACTGGAATATTTACTTCAAGAGAACAATGTCAAGCACATATTACTGCAGGAGCTAGAAAAGTATTATTATCTGCACCTGGTAAGGATAAAGAAAATCCAATCAAAACAATTGTTATCGGTGTTAACGATGAACAATTAACTTCAGCAGATGATATGGTAAGTAACGCTTCATGTACAACTAATTGTCTTGCACCTATGGCAAAAGTATTGCACAAAGAATTTGGAATTAAAAGAGGATTTATGACAACAGTTCATTCCTATACTAATGACCAAAAAATCTTAGATGCACCTCATTCTGATTTAAGAAGAGCTAGATCTGCAGCAGTTAATATTATTCCAACAACAACTGGAGCAGCTAAAGCTGTTGGTTTAGTTATGCCAGAATTAAAAGGTAAGTTAGATGGCGTATCACTTAGAGTACCAACTCAAGATGGTTCAATCACTGATTTAACAGTTGAACTTGGAAGAGCAGTTACTAAAGAAGAAATTAATGCAGCAATCAAAAAAGCATCTGAAGCTGAATTAAAAGGAATCTTAGAATACACTGAAGATCCAATTGTTAGTACTGACATTATTGGAAATCCACATTCATCTATTTTTGATGCATCATCAACTATGGTAATGGATGGAAATTTCGTTAAAGTATTCTCATGGTATGATAACGAATGGGGATATTCAAACAGAATGATTGATATTGTTAAAAAGATGAAGTAAGGCTATCGCCTTATTTTTTATTTTCTTTTTCTTTTATTATGGTTATTTAGTTTTTCTTAATCCAAAAAATTTGATTTATCTTCACAAAAACAGCGATTCAAAAGTATACTGCCTGGATATGAGCTATTATGACGTATGAATCTGGGGAGCAGCGACGAATGCATAATGAGGAGCGTTGCGACTATTCTTGAGCGCCAGCGAAATAATCGAAGAAGAGCGAATTGGCAGCATACTTTTGAAAAGAAAATTGAAAATAACATATCCAATGTGTCGAAACATTTAAATATAACATCCTTGAGAGATAGTATATCATACGATAGAATGTTTGAGGTTAACAAATGAGTGGCGATAAAAAAGATTTTAAATGTTTAGGTTGCGGTTACAAATTCAAAAAAAGCATCATGGATAGAGAAGCAACAATAAGATGCCCTTACTGTGGAAGCAAGGATGTTGAAGAATATAAAGCTGTTATGGCAAGTGATCTTCTAAATAGTGTAAAAGGCGACGATAGATATTAATAATTACTTTCTTATTTTTTAAATTTCTTTTTTATTTTGTTCTAATAAGATTAATTTCTAAATAAGCTGCACGTAATATATAAATTAGCTAATAAAGCTAAAAAATTATGTAACTGATTAATTACTAGTAGAAACTTGATTGATTTTTCTTTGAATGTAAATTATCAATGCAAAAGGTGTGAAGAAAATTGCACCAAGAATCATTAAGACAGTTCCAGTTAAAGTTGATGCTTTTGCAGTATTTATTTTCAAAAGTGATTTTACATCGTCGTTGAATAACAACAATAGCAGATAAACGATAACAATACTCAAAAATAACATCGGAACGATTAATTCAGCATAATTAAAATTAACAAATCCAAGTCCTAAAGGAACTAATAGTAAAAGAAGTAAATAAGGACTAGGAACGGACTGCGCATCTTTTTTTAATTCAATTGAAGTTGAAATTAACCAGAATAAAAGATAAGTGATTGCACCAACGATAACTAATGAAGAAATTCCAAGAATAATTTGATTATCTGAGAAAAAGAATGCTAAAGATTGAAAAAATAAAACTAAGACTGTAAATACCGTGCTTAAAGTTAGACTTCTTTGTTTTAATTTTGTAGAAGGAGTTTTTGAAATATAGAACTTATCGACTTTATTCTCCATCATTCTATTTCTACATTTAATGATAGCTTGATCAACGTTTGCTGGAGAATACTTATTATTAACAAGAACTCTTTTAATCGCTTCTTCTCTATAACCTTCAGCGAGTTTTTGAATAATGTATGAATCTAAATCAACCATTAGTTATTCTATGGTAGGTCATATTTATAAAAGTTTCCAGTGAATGGTCTGCGACATATGAAAGTTATTTTTCTTTGCATTGCCTAACGTCTTCGAACTGCTTTAGGATATTTTGTTATGAGCACTGCGACCCCGTAGGGGTGGCAACCCCCCGCGGTCGTGCTTTATATACTGATTTTTTATTGCAGTTCGACTTGATGACGTAGGCAATGCTTTATACAATACTTTTGTCGCAGACTAGAAAGAAGGCATATTAATTCATTCTCCCGGATGTACTCCTAGTAAAAAACTAAAAGTAAAGGGTATCTCCGCGATATTATATTAAATATACTTCATATATATTGAGAAAAACTTTTCATAAGTTCCTTTAAGCTTTTCTAAATTGAATCTCACTAATTTAGATTTGTACCCTTTATCATATGCTTCAAGTGCTGAAAAGTAAGCTATACGCATTGTTTTTCTAATAATTATCGGCGGAAAACGGGCAGCTAATAAAATTGCATTTAAAAGTATCCTACCAGTTCTTCCATTTCCATCATCGAAAGGATGAATTTTTTCAAAAACAGCATGAAAATGCGTGGCTAGTCTTAAAGGATGTTCTTTATCTTTATTTTCGTCATACCATTTAATAAGAGCAGATATTTCTTTTTCTATATCCTCTGGTGAAGTTGTTTTTACATCTCGCATAATTAAAAAATTAGGAATTTTCTTAAATCCAGTCGCAACACCAGTATCTTTAATTAATATAGAATGAAGTTTAAGGATTCCATTCCTGGTTATTTCTATTTCATTATCGAATAAAAGACGATGCGCTTCTCTAGTATTTCTTGTTTCATAAATTTCTCTTAGATTTTTATTATTTGGAACTAAATTTTCAGTTAAAATTAAAGTAACGTCTTTAAGAGTTAAGGAATTACCTTCAATTGCGTTTGTTTCATAAGTGGAGTTTATAGTAAATCTATCAAGAATATCTTTAATCTGTGCATCTGAAAGTTTTTTTATCATCCTCCCATAATTAAACTTAATTATTTCTAATTTTGTTATTTCTTTTTCAGTCAATATAGGATCTACCTTGTATTTTGAAATTGCATAAGTTACTTTGGATTTTTCCTCTTCATCTTTAAAATAATTAGAGACTATTTTGCTATCCACATCATTTTTATCAGCAAGATATTTAGATAACTTTTTTATTTTGCCATTAGGAAGTCTAAAAGAATATTCTGCATAAGTATAAGATTTGCCTTTTATTTTCTTTATCCTTGTACTGACCATAAATACAGTTACCCCTACATATTTATATATATTTCTATTTTAGTAGGGGTAATTAACATGTTCATCCATAAAATACAGAATTATATAAAAATGTAAGGACGAAATAAGCCACTTTTTGTGCACCTTCTCGAGTTAACGAGAAAAGATGTGATATCATTCAACTAAGCGTCGTAACGACTTGCATCAGCAGGGGCTGATCGTTTCATCCAAACTTTGTAAACATCAGGCACTTGCATTTCGAGTTTCCTCAAAACTTGTAGCCATCATCTTTAGACAAAGAGGTTCGTTTCTATATCGTTGCCAAGGTATTACCCTTCTTGCCTTTCGACAAGCTGCATTTTTGAGATGAGCGGACTTTCCTCAGCACTTTCGTACCGACAGATATCTATCATCCTTACAAAACATACGAATTTGCTAGAAGTTTAAATAGTTTGGGATAAAAAAATAAAATAAATCACAAGAGTATAAATTGAAAGTACTATGTTAAAATAAAAAATTAAATATAGAATAATAAAATAAAAAACTTAAGCTTTAACTTTTTTAACTTTTTTTACAGTAGGTTTAGCTACAGGTTTGCTTTTAGCTTTTGTTCTTGCTTTTTTTGCTACTACTTTAAATCCAGCGTGAGCAAGAGCTTTATTTACTTCTTCAGAATCAGCTTCTTCACTTACTTTAACAACTTTATTTAAAGGTTCTATATGAGAAACATTAACTTTTTTTCTTCTAGTTTGCCCATCAATCATAACAAATCTGTTATCAATGACTTTAACAACAACACAAAATTTATTTGCGTCTCTTCCTGCAATTTTCATGCAAACTCTTCCAACTTCAAAAATCATTTTTATACACCAGTAGATCTAGCTTTTTTAATTAAAGCTCTTTTCATTGCTTTGGGAGATAATGTTCCACCAAATGGTCTGCAAGGTCTTCTTGAACTCTTTGCGACTTTAGTAATATTAGTTCTCGGTACGCCAGCTAAAACTTCGCCAGTAATTTGACATTTAGCAAAAGCATTTGTTTTTCTAGTGAATTTTTCCTTTGTTTTTCCACCAGGCATTGCAACATGAATCTTTCTTACACTTCCAGATTTGAAACTTCCTTTAACCATATTTCATCGGAAATATTAGCTCTTTATAAAGCTTCTTAATTTGGAATAATTTTAGTCTAAAAATAAATTGGTTCATAAATTTTATAAATGATTCAGTTTCTGGAAAGTCTTGGGGTAAATTATGAGTAAACAACATACTAGACAAGATTCTAAAGACGCGAGTACTGAAACTGAAAATACAAATAATAAAAGTTCATCAAAGGAAACTTTTAATAAATTCTTAAAAATAGCATTTCCTATATTATTAATACTTATATGTATGTTTTTTGCTAGCTACTACAGAGCATCAGCATTAGATTTAGATATTACGGATAGCTGGGCAAGAAGTACTGTATATAATAATGTTCAATATCAAATAGCTCAACAAGTAGATTCTCAAAACCCTTTTTTACCCGATTCGCAAAAAGCAGCTCTTGTCCAAGTAAAACTTACCCAATATATGAAAGATAATAATGTTGAAGCTGAAAAAGCAATAGCACAACTTTCACAAAATTTTAAAGAAAAATTTAGAGACGACAACGGAGATAATTATTTAGTTGGAATTGATCCATA